>CAYUNO010000117.1:0-7233 GCA_964446075.1 uncultured Flavobacteriaceae bacterium
TTTTTAATAAATCCATTGTTTTTCAAGTAAATTTTCGGCCTGATCGACTCATACCCCACCGTATAATCTTTGTTTTTAATTGGATTTACAATCGAAGTTAATTCTATGTCATAGGGATAACCCACAGTGAAAAATCCTGTTGTACTATCATTTCCTTTGAATTTGTCTTGGAAATGCCTTGTTGATAAAACAATCCGATGTAAACCTTTCCGTCTAGGTATAAACGATTTGGCCCAAGTCAATGTAAAACCTTCATAGGGTTCCATATCGTACCGTACTGAATCCAAAAATATTAGTTTACCTGAGGGATCATAAACTTTGCAATAAACTGGGATTGAATAAGCTTTAATGGCTCCATCATTGAAGAAATTATACTTAGGTGTAATGGGCTTATTCAGTAAATAAAACTGTTTATTATCGGGCGATTTTATTGAGTCTACCCCAACATCAACCAATTTAAAAACATAAACAGAACGTACAATTGTATCGTTTTTACGAAATGCGTCTTTGGTATATTCTGTTGTAAATACTACCCGATGCGAACCCGTATCTTGAAATTTATAGGTTTTCCAAAAAAGAATTTTTGACTGAAATTTTGGAAGCGTTAGGGATTGGAATTCATTATAAACCGCTTTTGTTCCTTTGTAAATAACACAACGGGCGATAAAGGAAGGAATATTATCGTACCCAATATTGCTAATGGTAGCAACAGGCATTAAGGTATCGGTTTTATACTCATATTGCATATTGCTACTTGGGTCATAAACCGTTGTAACCCCGACATCTTGCTTAACCCCAACATAAAACTTTACAACCTGCGTATCATTATCTCGAATGCTATCTCGGATATGACTGCTGTAAGCAATCATTTTATGCTCACCCAAGTTGTTCGGATAAAACGTTTTAGGAAAAGTATAAGTTCTTCTACCTCCAGACCGCATTGTATCTCTAACGGACTCTTTGTAAACACGTCCATTCGGCGCAAAAATCTCAACGGTAAAAACAGCGGAATCCTTGGGTTTAAATACCCCTACATTTCCAAAGGTTGCTTTGGGCGCTAAAGTATCTGTGACGTATTTATTGATTGTATCTTTTGGAAAGTCTGCACTGATACAAGCAAAATCATAATCGGCTTGAAGTCTAGGTTCAATTAAAAATTTATAGGGAGCATCAGGATGGAAATCAACCCAATTGGTGTCACCTAATGGAGCTGCGTAGAAGAATGAATTTGGTCTTACCGGCTCTTCCATTTGATATCCAAATGCTACGTTGTTTGTGTTTAACTGTCTAACACCCACATAAAAGGTTCCATTTACGATGATGGGGTTTTTAAAATCAAGTATGTAGTTGCCGGATTTAGAAATCAAGGAATCACTTTGGTAAACCAATTTGCCAGGAAGTCGAGTTGTTTTATTTTGCTCCCATATCCCAATTCGAAAAGGCACTCCAGATCCTCCAAAAACAACCGTAACTTGGTTTAAATATTTATTGCTTGCCGAGTAAAATTTTGCTACAAAATCACCGGTGCTTCCGTTAAATCCAATACCACCTGGTGCTGGTGATAAAGTTATGTCCCTATAACTGTATACGTTAGGGTTACCCAATCGGACAGACCACGCCAGATTATTGGATCTATTAATATCAGGAGATTCTATGTAAATAGTATCTTGACCGTGAAATTTGGGATTGAGAGACGGAACTTCAAAAAACTGCTCCTCGCCTACATTTAAACTGATACGGAAGCTGTCTAGTTGTTTGTTTTTTCCAATGGAATATGTTTTTAACCAGTAGTTGTTGAGTTTCGATTTACCAACATTTTTAACCAAAACTTGAACGCTATCCGGTTTTCCCAATGGCAACGGAATTTTCCCCAATGTATACGTTTTAATAACCGCTACATCTTGTTGAAACTTTGGAAAATTAAAGACAATGGTTGGATGATAGGACGTTGAATTTGGCAAACTGTCCTGATTCGTGGTTGAGACTAAGTATTTGGTTTGATTATTTGCATATCCAATTACACTGCTTGGTGTTTCTATGTAAAACGACATAGCCACGGGCTGTCTTTTCCATTGTTTGTACTCAATGAAAAGGGTTAAATTTTCGCCCGAAATACTATCATAACGATATTTTTTAGCAAATACCAACGGGTAAAACTTTTCCATGGTATTAAAAACCTCTGCTGGTTTAAATGCACCAACCCAGTTGGCTTTTGAAATTTCCGAAGAAAATGATAGTTTACCACTGCCAAAGTCCGAACGACTTGTATTACCCATATAAACGGTGAAAGCACAGTTGCTGTCGGGAATTGCACCACCAATTCGGAAAACTTCAATGGAAGATACGGTGTCTCCATGAACTAAGTTCCCCAACACAGATTTCGGAAAAACATATGCAAACTTTGAATATTGAGTATCTCTGCTAGTGGAAGCACTGAATGGCCCGGCTATTGTCCCTGTAATATAACCATTTCCAATCTTGATGTATTGCGATTGGACGGGTTTAACAAACAATATAACAGCAAGTAGTAATATTCGAATTAGCATTATATACGAAAATAACGATTAATTCCCGAATACCGCTTTCCTGTTGTTACTTTGCATTGTTGTGAATAGAAAAGCACTAGTTCAGGAAATAAAAGCCAAATCTTCATACTTGTGTACGGGTTTGGATACTCAAATTGAAAAGCTCCCCGCGCATTTGACGAAAGATGGGAATGGACTTCTCACATTCAATAAAGAGATCATCGAAAAAACCATTCCTTATTCAGTTGCATACAAGGTCAACACCGCTTTTTATGAGCAATATGGCCGAAAAGGCTGGGAGTGGATGGAGGAGACATTGTCCTATTTGCCTACAAATACGTTAAGGATTGCCGATGCCAAACGAGGCGATATCGGAAACACTAGCACCATGTATGCAAAAGCATTTTTTGAGGCTATGGACTTTGATGCAATAACAGTTAGTCCATACATGGGTGAAGATAGTATCAGACCGTTCTTAGAGTTTGAAAATAAATGGGTTATCTGTTTGGCACTTACTTCTAATGGTGGTCATTCTGATTTTCAACTTACCGAAGAAAACGGCAAGCGTTTATACGAAAAGGTCATTGAGACAGTATGCAAATGGGGCTCCGAAGAGCAATTGATGTTTGTTGTTGGGGCAACTAGAGCAGAAAAAGTGGAAGAAATAAGAAAAATAATTCCTAACCACTTTTTACTGGTTCCAGGTGTAGGTGCTCAAGGAGGAAGCTTACGAGATATTTCGGCCGCAGGTTTAAATGCGGATGCCGGACTACTTGTAAATGCTTCTAGAAGTATTTTGTATGCTTCAAATGGTGAGGATTTTGCTGAAGCTGCAGCAATGGAAGCCAGAACACTGGCTTCAGAGATGAAAACCTATCTTTAAATCTTAACCTCGAGGTTTTAACGGTCGAATCTCCACGTTTACGTTGTGGAAATTATCCGGTGTTTTTAAACACCAAAGTATTTGTGCCGCTACATCCTCTGGCATTAACATATTGTCATGGGGTGTGATAGCGTCGTTGTGTCTGAAAAAATCCGTTTTAACGGATCCTGGATAAATACAGGTTACCTTAACTCCTTTATCGCGAACCTCTTTGTACAATGCATCGCTAAATCCGCGAACCGCAAACTTGGTAGCGCAATAACCCGAAACCTGCTGGTATCCCTCTAATCCTGCTATCGATGCAATATTTATGATATGCCCAGAACCTTGATTTTTCATGCCAGGTAATACCATGCGTGTGGCATAAAACAATCCCGTTACATTGGTATTAAACATTTCATGCCATTGTTCTAATGGTAATTCTTCGCACAGTCCGAAATATCCTAAACCCGCATTATTAATTAATATATCTATGGCGCCGTGTTTCGATAAAATCGTATCCATTGCAGATTTTAAGGAATCTAAATTACTTACATCGGCATGTAAGCAAGTGAAATTCTCATGCGAAGTGCTGCATCCACTGCGGCAAATGCCGTAAACGATACAGTTTTCAGCTAATAATTGTTTAACGCATTCTAGTCCAATTCCTTTGTTTGCACCGGTTACAACGGCAACTTTTTTATTAAGATTCATGGTAAATAAGTTTAATTAATTCATCTAACGATGTTGGGTCGATATGGTTTTTATTTTCTCCCAACCACTGCATCGAAATAGATTCTAATTGATGGTTAAACATTGCTTGATAGTTGGTATAAGCTTTGTCGTAATAAACCAATAAAATCGAAATCCAGGTTCGGAAGTCACCATTATCTAAAGCTTGCTGAGCCAGTTTCTCATTTTGGCCACCTAGACGTTTCATTAGCTTGGCAGTTTGCTCTTTAAGCTTGTCTACAGGTAGGTGAGCATATTCAACATACAATCGCTCAATTCTTGTGTTTAAATCAACGCCAACTTCAATCGCTCTTACAGCTTGCATGTTTTTCCAAAGCACTTCGGGTAGTATACAGTTTCCAATTCGTCTGCTTTCGTTTTCAACAATTATTGGTTTATTTTCTTGAAATGAAAATAATTCAAATGCAATTAAATTCTCGAAATGTTCAGTACTGGGTTGTGGCAATTGGCCGATTCCTCCCAAAACGCTGCCTTTGTGGTGTGCCAAGCCTTCAAGATCCAAAATTTGTAGTTGTTGTGATTTTAATTCATGAAGAATTTGGGTTTTTCCAGAGCCTGTGCACCCCGAAATTACAATGAAATTGTGATGCTTTTCAAACAGTTGAAATGCCCATTGCCGATAACTTTTATAACCCCCTTCAACAATATTAACCAGTTCTCCTGCCCAATACATGAGGGTAGAGGCAATCTGACTTCTAAGTCCTCCTCTCCAACAATAAAATAGCAAGGGCTTTCCAGTTTTATATAGCGCTAAGAGTTGATCATAAATAAGAGGGAATTTGGGGCCAACTAGTTCTAAACCCAACCTCACTGCGGCGATTCTTCCGGATTGTTTATAGCAAGTGCCTACTGCAACCCTGTCGGAGTTGCTTAAAATTGGTATGTTGATCGCATTGGGAATATGCGCCTTGGCGAATTCATTCTCGCTGCGTACGTCAACCCAGGTAAATTGTTCGTAATTAGCTAATGCCGATTCTATTTTCCAGGGTTTAACACCGTGCATGTAATCAATTAATAACTTCCAATAAACTTCGGAAGGCTAATACTTGATCACCAAATTTATCTTTGGTTTTTTGCTGTAAAGCAGGGGCGAAATTTTGCTTATATCGCTCATACTCTTCCATGCTGCTCGCGGTATATTGGATAGCATAATTGACACCTTGGTTGTCTTCTGCTTCGGTAAGCAATTTTAATACTTTACATTCCAAAAAACATCCACTTTGCATTACTTCTGGAATATGTTCTTGAAACATCCAATTGAGCCATGTTGGAGCCAATGGCTTATCCATATTGCAAGTAACGTTATAAACAATCATACTAAAGAGTTGTAATACGAATGTTATAACCTTCCATAATCAGATTGGCTAATAACGACTTACAAGCCTTTTCAGCCATTGCATGAGCCGATGTTTCGGTATCAGCTTCTAATTCCATGGTGATGAATTTACCGACACGGACATTGGTGGCGTGCTCAATGCCAATTCTTGGTAGCCCACTTTCTACGGCTTTACCTTGCGGGTCTAATAGTCCTTTTAATGGAAGTATTTCAATTTCTGCAAGAAATTTCATGATACAAACCTACATCAAAATTGCCGATAAATTAGAGGTTAACACCACAAATTTGCTTAATTTGCTATTCAATATGCATAAGAGTTTCTTTCTTACTGTGATTGCAGTTTTTTCCCTTAGTACTAGCGGCTGTTCAAACAATGAAAAAAATGAATCCAACAACAGTAACGATGTGGTTAAAGAAAAAAAAGACACGGCCGCTATTTCCAAAGTACCCGTTGAAACAGGTAACGATGTGGTATTAACCAATGAAGGTTTAATGGTAAAGGAAATGCATAGAAATGAAATGCGTGTTTTTGGTAAATATGTTGAAGGGCCAATTTCGGATATTAAAAATGCAATTAATAAAGTAGTTCCGGAAATGATGGGTCAAATAATGAATAGGCAGCTCATTCTAAGCGGAACGTTAATGGTTGTTTATACAAGCGATAAACCAAGTACTGCCAAAGCCAAGTTGTTTTTAGGAATTCCCGTAAAAGTAAAAAAGCCTATCCCAGGATATGAGTTTTTAGAATTTCCCGCCGGGGACTATTTTAAAGCTACTGTGAATACCTCTCCAGGAGAATCTACAAAGCACTGGAAAAAATATTTAGCTGAGTTAGAAAAACAAGGACATCCAATCGATTTTCCTATGTTTGAATATTATTCCGATAGTAGAAATGCAGAAATGACAACTACTATTGCTCAAACAAGTCTCTTGGTTAAAAAGAAATAACGTGCAACAAGCCTCCGCCATTCCTTTGTCTGCCTTTTTAGGTGTGGTGGAAGACTCGGTTTATCAGGTATTTGGTGAACGCCGTTTTTGGGTTATTGCTGAAACCTCCGATGTAAAAGTATATCGGGATAGGTTTTATGCCTTTCTAAATTTAATTGAAAAACAAGGATCAGAAATTGTAGCATCTGCAGGTGCTGCCTTATGGCGAAACAGTTTTGGAAAAATTGCCCAATTTGAGAAAATTACCGGAGTTAAATTCGAAAATAACTTAAAGATTGTTGTTCAACTTTCCGTTTCCTACAACCCGAAATATGGTTTTCGATTAATAATTCACGATATCGATACGGCTTACACTATCGGACAACTAACGCTCCAACGTGAACAGATATTGCAAACATTAGCACAGCAATACCCAAAGTTGGTTTGGAGACTTGATGACCGATTTGTTTCGGCCAATCAGTTTATTCCCAAATTATCTGTGTACAATAACATTGCATTAATTGCCGCACCCAATAGCGATGGCTACCGAGACTTTGTACACGAATTGGAGAACAACCCATGGCGTTTAAAATTTAGAATAACTCTATTTCCAGTTCCTGTTCAGGGTGAAACAGCATCTGCTGAAATGGTTAAAGCAATAGTAAAAGCGAACAGTTTAACTGATTGTCAGGCAATAATATTAGTAAGAGGTGGTGGTTCTCAAACTGATTTTTCTCCGTTCGATTCATTGGAGTTGTCGTTGGCCGTTGCAGGTTCTAAATTGCCGATATTTACAGGAATTGGCCACGATGGAAACGTTTCTTTCGTGG
>CAYUNO010000118.1:0-7206 GCA_964446075.1 uncultured Flavobacteriaceae bacterium
TTCCTCTTGAACACTGTTAACGACATACAAGGTGAAAGGCAAATCAATATTTTGCTCTTTAATATGTCGAGCTACCTCAGCAATCATAAAACCACCCATTCTGTTATCCAATGCTCTTCCTACAATATACTTTTCATTTAGCCAAAACACATCGGCTTCAAACACGGCTACTGCACCAACATGCACTCCCATTGCCTCAACTTCGGCTTTTGTTGATGCTCCAATATCAATGAATATATTCTCTTGTTTTGTTTCTGGGTTCTTGTCAACTCGTACATGAATAGCCGGCCATCCGAAAATACCTTTTACAATATTGCCATTCTCGCAATGGATATTGCATCTCATCGAAGGAGCAATTTGAAAATCACTACCCCCATTTCGAATAACGTATATATATCCATCGTCCGATATATAATTTACAAACCATGAAATTTCATCGGCATGAGCCTCCAACACTACCTTATAGCCCTTTCCAGGATTGATTACACCAACTGCAGTACCGTAAGTATCAACGAAAGATTCGTCGATGTAAGGTCGTAAATATTCTAACCAAATTTGCTGTCCAGAATGTTCAAATCCTGTTGGGGAAACGTTGTTCAAATATTGCTCTAAGAAATTTCTTGAATCTTTTCTCATAATATCCAAATTTAACGATTGACAAGACTGAATGTTGAGAATACCCATTAAAATTATCCCAAATTAATCAACTAAATAATTCCGATCTGCTAATTTTATCAATTATCAGGAATTCAATCGTTTACATTTTCAAACGAAATGCAAGTTAAAAAATATTCATTTTTTTTGTTATTCACACTTGTTTTCATCAAGCCTTTTACTATCTTTGCACTCCCGTTCACAACGAAAGAATTCAATTCAACGTTGCACATTTAATGGAAGTTTAGCTCAGTTGGTTCAGAGCATCTGCCTTACAAGCAGAGGGTCGGGGGTTCGAATCCCTCAACTTCCACTAAGAGCCTCTCATCTTGAGAGGCTTTTTTCATTTATAGCATTATATAATAAAGTGCAATTCGAAACTACTATACCTATCGTTTGGTATCATTTTTGAATTTTTACAAAAAAACGAAAATCATAGCACCTCGTTAATCATTGTCAAGTAATTGATATTTAAATATATAACAAATTATTTATTACTTATTAATTTGAAAAATGTATGTAATAGCAATTTGATCTTTAGAAGTTAATTTCACAAAATGAAAAACAAGAATTTTACACTATATTTACTCTTAATAATTGGGCTAAGCAGTTGTTCAGCATTTCGAACGCAAAAGATAGTATCTAATAGCTCAAAGACTATGCCTGTAATATCTCCAAATATTTTCACCACTCCGGTTGTGGCCGATTTGAAAATTTCTGATAAAAAAGTTTCTGCTCAAACTACTGGCATTGCGGCCACGCCGAAAAAGATACGTTCCGTTACAGCTAATTTGAAAATTGATGCTGTTGCTGATGCAATTAAGAAAAACGACTGTGACGTTCTTGTAGAACCTGTATATACAGTTGTATCAGAAGGATCGAGTATTAGTGTAACAGTTACAGGATATCCAGCTAAATATTCTAATTTTAGGAATTACACTCCAGCTGACTCCAACTCAGTAAAACTAAGAAATTCAAATTCAGTGGAACAAAAAACCAGCACAGCTGTTTTAGATAAAAAAGGGAAAGCCATATACTGGGTTACAGGCGTTATTGCCTATATACTACTAATGGTGATTATCATCCCTTAATCGTCTATATTGGCAATTTTCACCAATTTAGCAAGGTTCATAATAGCTATTTTCTTACCTTCCAACTGAAGAATTCCTTCATTTTTCAGGTCACTCAATAATCGAATTGTTGTTTCTGTAGCAGTACCAACAATATTAGCTAATTCTTCGCGAGTAATCTTCAATGCAATGGTTTTGCCATCTTCCTCAAAACCATAAGTTTCTTTTATAAATAAAAGCGCTTCGGCTAATCTTTCGCGAACTGGTTTCTGAGCCAAATGGGTAATGCTGGTCTCTGCTTTTCTTAAATCATCGCTCAACAACTTCATAATCTCCATACTAAGTACGCCATCTTTCTGTAACACTCCCATAAACAATTCTTTTGGAATGAAACAAATACCAGAATCCTCCATCACTACCGCTGAAGCACTATAACGATCTCCGCTTAACAATGCTCTATACCCCATTAAATCACCGGGTTTAATCAGACGTAGAATTTGCTCCTTCCCATCCTCTCCCAGTTTAACCAATTTAATCTTCCCACGATTCACGCAGTATATTCCCAATGGCCTTGAACCCTCATGGAAAATGATTTGACCTTTTTTGTATGGAGTGCAGACCTTTTCATCGTTGATACTTTCCATTGTGTCGTTTTCCACTCTACAAAAAACAGAAGTGAATCGCTTTTTACAATTCTGACAATCAACAGGTTCGTGAGTAAAAGACATAATGAGCAATTATAAGTTCAAACCAAAATTAATAAGAATTGAACAATTTCCATATAGTTCAATTGAAAATTAGACGGATCTATTTCTGAAAAACTATGGAATTCAGCGCCTAGGCCTACAACAATTTTCCTGTGGGTTATTACTTTTAAAATCGGGCGATAAAAAAGGTACTCCCAAACTGGCACCGCGAAGTAAAAATAAGACTGCCATTATTAATAGCCACCAAGATGAGATTCTAGAAAACAATCGAGTTAATTTCTGTTTAATTGAATTGGATATAATAGACACAAACAACATCATTGGGATGGTAGCTATACCAAATCCAAACATAAATACGGCAGAATCAATTGTATTAGCGGTACTCAATGAGGCCAACAGTGCAGAATATACTAAACCACATGGCAATAAACCGTTTATTAAACCACCACCGATCATTGAAATTAAATTGCTTGACCCTAAAAGTTGTGGAATTTTACTGAAGAAATTAAATGAAATAAAACTGGGGAATGAAAATTTAACCGATAATCTATTTAGGATCCATGCAATTAAAAAAACCACCCCTATTAATAAACTAAATTGTTGTTGAAATGGCCGAATATCAACGAATTGAAACACCAACCCTACCAAAACCCCTAAAATTGAATAAGACATGGTTCGACTAAAATGATAAATCGATGCCGAAACGAATGGATTTTTCTTACCTGTTCCAACCAATAATGCCAATGGGCCACACATTCCCAAGCAATGCAAACTACCGGGTAATCCAATAGCAAATCCCAACAATAAAGCGTCAACCATTATCTATCGAGTAAATTCTAACTCCGAAAAATACTGTTCTTGGTCGATGGACCAAGAAATTTTCAAAATGTATTTTGCCGATTTTAATGCCGATAAATCCACCCGGATAACTGAATCTGGAATTACGGAATGATATTTTATCGGAATTACGGTATCAAATGATTTTTTAGTTGGACAATAAGCAAAAATACTTCCATTAAATTCATGATTCATTCGTGTTGGTATGACAATAGTTTGTGAGCTTTTTGTTTGTTCGATTACAGGTATTAACCCCTTTTTGTTTGCATTGTTTTTAGCGTCTAATTGCGATGAAAATTCTTTTTCTCGTTGATAATAATCAACATCTACAACCTCAAATACCTCTTGAGTGCTTCTATACACGAGATAACCCATGCCGATTACAAACAGCGCGTACACAATTATAATACTCTTACCCCAGTTCATTGTTTAATTTTTAATTGGTGATATAAATGATGTTTTTGATGATTCTATTACATTTTCACCATTCTTAAGAATCAATCGAACAGTGCTTTTTCTTTCATGTAAATATTTAGGATCGGCTATAATAAAAAATGTATATTTCACTGCTTCTCCCACCGGTGATTTTAGTATTCCGTTATTTCCAACCCATTCTATCCTAGCCCCTGCTGGCTCTGAAATAACAATAGTTAATTGATTGAAATCTTTGTGACTTTTATTCAATAACATGACATTATATAAATTGGAAATTTCTCCATTAGGTCGTTTTGAGTAAATCTGTCCACTTACTTTCCGAACTTCCATATCAACAGTTTTCCGAGTAGATAAAATTGCAAACCAAATACCCAATAGTACTAATAATACAGCAACATAGGCTTTTAGTCGGGCGGTAATTACAAATGGCTGATTTTCTTTAATAGTTGATTCGGATGCATAACGAACCAAACCTCTTGGCTTATTTAAATTATCCATAATGTAATCACAAGCGTAAATACATGCAGTAAAAATGGTGCATTCTAACTGGGTACCATTTCTAATATCAATTCCTGTTGGACAAACTCGAACACACAAACCACAATCAACGCAATCCCCAAGATTTGAATTATCTGAATTTTTTTTATGTTTACCTCTAGGTTCGCCTCGAACATAGTCATATGCAACAACTACCGAATGTTTATCTAACAGAACACCCTGAAGCCTTCCATAGGGGCAAACAACGGTGCATACTTGTTCTCTAAACCACAGATAAACAAAAAAGAACACCGCAGAGAATACAATCATCGCAACCAATCCTTTAACATGCACACCAATGGGATCATTGATAATTTGGAACAGTGCATCAGAACCAATTATATAAGCTAAAAATGTATTCCCAATTAAAAATGAAACTACATAAAACACCAATACTTTTAGACCTTTTTTTCGGACTTTCTCCCAATTCCAAGGTAAAGCATTTAATTTAATTTGTTTGTTAGCATCTCCTTCGATCCAGTATTCTATTTTTCGAAATACCATTTCCATAAAGATGGTTTGTGGACAAGCCCAGCCACAAAATAATCGACCGAAAGCAACAGTAAACACAATGATAAATACGATAAATAAAATCATCGTAATTCCAAATAGGTAAAAATCTTGGCTCCAGAATACAAACCCAAAAATTACGAATTTTCGTTCAAGAATGTTTAATAAGATAAAAGGCTCGCCCTGGAATTTCACCATAGGCAAGCCAAAAAACAAAACTAAATATAGAATGGATAAGAAGGTCCGTGCATTGTAAAATCTACCCGCAGGTTTGTATGCAAATACCCACTTTCGCTTTCCTGTTTCATCGATGGTTGAGACTCGATCTCTAAAAGATTCGTCGTCCGAAGATTTCATGATTAAGATTTTAAGTTAAAATTCGAATACAATTATTTTGTGGAGATTTTTACTGAATCGGCAGTAGGAGTATTACCGCTGTTTATCGACTCTTCAAACAGTTCTCCTTTTGGCGGCTGACCACCAACCACAGGTTCTTTGATACTTTTTATGTAGGTTGCAACTTGAGCGATTTGTTTGTTTGATAATACATTTCCCCAAGCAATCATTCCTTTTTCAACAACACCATACCGAATTGTTTTAAATACATTTTTAATATCCCCTCCGTGAATCCAATATTTATCGGTTAGGTTGGGCCCTGAATTGGGCATACCACCAGCATTGTCGGCATGGCAGGCTTTACAATTCGATTCAAAAATGGCTCTACCATCGGCGATCATGCTTGCATCCTCTTTATATTCAATGGTATTCTCATCCACTCTATCGCCTTTTTTAGCAAGAACCGCTTTTAATTCGATTTCTGATTTCTTTAAATCGTTTTGTAACTCTTCATAGGATAATGGAGCTGTTCCACTCACATGGTATCTCCACAAATAAATCCCAGCGAATACGATTGTAATATAGAATCCATACAACCACCATGGGGGCAAGGCATTATCCAATTCTTTAATACCATCATAATTATGATCTAATTGAACGTCCTTTTCCTTTTCAATCGAAACGGATTTATTGAACCAATCCCACCAGGCGTTGGTCTTTGGTTGAATAGTTTTCTCTTTTGCAGGCAAAACCATAATTTTCAACCAATAAGCAAAATACAAAATGATTAATAGCTCTAAGAAAATCACAGCTAATAGAATCAAATTCAATGCTTCATCGGACAAATGCCAATGCATATCGCCTTGACTGGATTGAGCTTGTAACACACCAAAAGTAATTACTGCAAACATCATGGAAATAGATTTCTTAGCTTTAATTTTAAAGACAGTAACCTTGCCAACTAATAGTCCTAAAATTATGGCAACTATTCCCAACGCTGCCGCAGTTACCATAAGTAACCAGGGTACATTTTGATTAGAACCTGCGGATTTTATAACAAATTCTGCAACGGATGCAGTATCTACTTGAGCATTCAACAACATCGGAAATGCAAGCAGTAGCAGCATGTAGTATTTTTTTAAATTATTGAATTTCATTGTTTTAATCATTGTTATTTAAAGGGATATTTTTAGCTTTTTCGAGGTACGATTTATTTGTTTTAAATGTTAAGAACAACACCAAACCAAACACAAGTACAAAGAGCATCAATGAAATCATTGGATAAACTTGTACACCCGAAATCGTCTTCAAATAGTTAATAAATTTCATACTGTGATAAATTAATGAGTAGGAACACTACCAACTGGAGCGGCTTTAATGTCGGTACCTATTCGTTGTAAATAAGCAATAAGCGCTACCATCTTTGTATAAGTTAAATCTTTAACCCCTTCAAGCTCCATGGTTTGTTTTACTAAATCACTTTTCATCAAATCAGCAGTTATTTCCTTGGCTTGCTTTTCTAAATCTTGGTTTGCTTGATTATGATAACCTTTTTCATAAGGCACTCCCAAGGTCTGCATTGCCTTAATCATTTTCGGAGTGCGCATAATGTCAATTCCAGAAGTTAAAAGGAATGGATATCGAGGCATAATGGATCCATCGGAAATAGCAGATGGCTCATACATGTGGTTAAAATGCCAGTCGTTGCTGTATTTTTTACCAACTCTAGCCAAATCTGGACCGGTTCTCTTGCTTCCCCATTGGAAAGGATGATCGTAAACAAACTCACCTGACTTGGAGTATTCGCCATACCGAGCAACCTCATCTCTAAAAGGTCTAACCATTTGCGAATGACAGGTATAACAACCCTCGCTTATGTAGATATCTCTACCATGTAATTCTAAAGGCGAATACGGTTTAACAGAGGTAATGGTTGGAATATTTTCCTTTACTAGAAATGTTGGAACCATTTCAATAACACCGCCAATTGCTACAGCAACTAAACTTAATACCAATAATTGAATAGGTTTTCGCTCAATCCAACGATGCCAGTGTTCTCCGTGATGACTTTCTACTTTCACCAGAGCTGGAGCTTCTGCTGCTTCTTCCTCGATGAATTT
>CAYUNO010000119.1:0-7158 GCA_964446075.1 uncultured Flavobacteriaceae bacterium
TTAGCAAATTTTAACACCAAGGTTTTTTCACCCACTTGTTCAAAGTTAACTGTAGCTTTTCCTGAAACGGCATCTCCTTCCATGGAGGAGACTACCCCTACTCCAAATCGCTGGTGTTGAACGCGATCACCTACTTTAAGTCCCGTTAAATCACCTTCTACAAAGTTGGGATCTGCTGGTGGTACCGACGCCATTAATGGTTTTTTAGGAGGAATTAAACTGCTCGCTTTTGTTGGCTGATCTCCAACTTTACCGGGTGTTTTTGCACTTCCTGGACGTTGAAATCCACCACCACTTCGTTGTATGTAACTACTGGAATCCCCGCGCTGATTTTGTCTATCCATTAATACATCCCAACCATCTCCTGCGCTTGGTTTTCGTGTCGCAAATTGCATATCCAAGTATTTTGCATCAATCTCCTCTACAAATCTAGACGGCTCACACGGGATTAAACTGCCATACTTAAATCGCGATGTAGCGTAACTAAGAAATAATTTTTGCTCTGCACGAGTAATCGCCACATAAAACAATCTTCGTTCTTCTTCTAATTCCGCCCGTGAGTGCAGGGATAGTTGAGAAGGAAACAAATTTTCTTCCAATCCAACAATAAAAACTGCCGGGAATTCTAACCCTTTTGATGCATGTATGGTCATCAAGGAAACCATGTCTCGATCTGGATCCTTGGACTTCTCATCGTCCGTATACAGCGCAACTTCCTCCAAGAAATTAGGTAATGTCTTTTCCTTTTCGCTTTCGTCGTCTTCTGTAAATTGTTGGATACCATTTAGTAGTTCCGTAATATTCTCATATCGAGAAACCCCCTCAACGGATTTGTCATCGTACAGTAAGCGCATTAATCCGCTTTGTTTTGCCACGTGCATTGCCAAATCATAGGCGTTATGATCATCAAGCATGGTCATAAAACTCTGCATCATGAGAGCAAAATTTTCTAATTTTCCGATGGCGCTGCCCAAATCTGGGAAATGCTTTGCCGATTTGATAATTTCCCAAATGGGTACTCCGTGCTGAGAACTTAATAAAATTAACCGATTTAGTGTAGTATCTCCAATAGCCCTAGCCGGATAATTGATGATTCTTTTCAGCGCTTCTTCATCGGTAGGATTCACCGTTAACCGCAAATACGCCAACAAGTCCTTTACCTCTTTTCGCTGGTAAAAACTCATCCCCCCGTAAATTTTGTAATCGATACCCTGCCTCCGTAAGGCCTCTTCAAAGGCTCTACTTTGAGAATTTGTACGGTACAAAATTGCAAACGCTTTGTTCGGGAAATGTTCTCTTAATTTGATGTCTGTTATAAAATCGGCCACCCGTTTTGCTTCTTCGCCTTCGGTGGAATTATGAACCAATTTTATTTTATCCCCGTCTTCGTTGGCCGTCCATACCTCTTTTTCCAGTTGTTTCTTATTGTTTTTGATGACCGAGGTAGCCGCATGGACAATGGTTTTCGTTGAACGATAGTTTTGCTCTAATTTATAAATCTTTACCTCGGGATAGTCTCGTTCAAAATTTAAAATGTTCTGAATATTTGCACCTCGAAACGCATAAATACTCTGGGCATCGTCCCCAACAACACATAAATTCTGATAGACGGCAGCCAATTTTTTAGTAATCATGTACTGCACGTGGTTGGTGTCTTGATACTCATCCACCATGATATATTTGAATTTATGCTGCCATTTATTACAAACATCCAGATGATTGTTTAGCAATTTGTAAGTATTCAGTAGAATATCATCAAAATCCATAGCTCCAGCCCGGAAACAACGCTTGGTGTATTCACTAAATATCTCGGCAAATTTGGGTCTTGAAGCCGCAGTATCTTGAGCAACTAATTCCTCTTTCTCTTTGTAATGGTGAGCTTCTAACAAGTTGTTTTTTGCCATGGAAATCCTCCCCAAGACCATTCCAGGTTTATAGACCTTGTCGTCTAAATTCATTTCCTTGATGATGGTTTTTAAAAGGCTCTTACTGTCTTCGGAGTCGTATATGGTAAAATTAGAAGGATATCCAATTCTCTCGGCTTCTTGTCTTAGAACACGAGCAAAAATGGAGTGAAATGTCCCCATCCATAGATTTTTTGCCTGTCCGCCAGCCACCGATTCAATTCTGTTTCTCATTTCACGCGCAGCTTTATTGGTGAAGGTGAGCGACAGTATTTGAAACGCATCCACACCCCGTTGCAATAGCCAAGCAATTCTGTAGGTGATTACTCGAGTTTTACCAGAACCCGCACCCGCAATAATCATAACAGGTCCTTCGGTTTGTAAAACGGCCTGTTGTTGAGGTGGATTTAACCCATCCAAAAATGGGGGAATGTCCCCAGAACCTGATGAATGTAAGTTGTCCTCGTTGTAATCTGGCCACTGCATAGTTTACAAAGTTAACTTTGAAATGTGCCGCAGTTTGCACAATTTGTAAACTAGGTTTTGCAAAAATTGTCTATTTCAACAAACACTAAGGAAAAATGCGAATTGAATTTTGCAATAAATGCAAATGGTTAACCAATGGTAGTTAACATTGCATAAATCATTTATTAATGATAATTTTAGATGATACCTTCAATTTTGTCGATTCATTTTTTATCTAATCCAATAAACTCTGCTAGTATGTCAGCTTCAACAACTATTTTAACCTCCAAAAATATTTTTTTCTTTCAGGTCAAAACCGATAGTCTAATGCTGTTAGCAATTCACTTATCGGCAAAATGGTTAACGGTAGTTGTTTTTTTATTGTTACTAGCCATAGTAGTTGTAAGTCTGCTTTGGTATCGAAGAGAGCAGGAATTATTGCATAATTTAACAGAAATTATTACCGCTCCAAGCGAAGAATTGGAAGATAACGGAGCGGCTGTAATCAAATCCCAAGAACCCAAAGATACTCGAGAAGCCTTTATATCATTGATTCAACAGCGGAGACAAGAGATGGATCAACTTAATAAATTGGAGAATTACCGCAGAGATTATATTGGGAATGTTGCCCACGAATTGAAAACACCCATTTTTGCAATTCAAGGATATATTGACGCGGTTTTAGACGACCCCGAAATTGATCGCGAAACCTTGCAAACATTTTTGTCCAAAGCCAGTAAAAACTCGGCACGATTAGCTCAAATTGTCAGCGATTTAGACACCATAACCAAGTACGAAAGTGGGTTCTTAACGTTAAATATCGATGAATTTGATTTATTGAACTTATGCCATGAAATAGCTGAGAGCATGGAACTTCAAGCGAAAGAGAAAAATATTTCGATACAAGTGATTGCTTCCATGGGAGAGGGATATATTGTTTTAGCTGATAGACCGAGGATTGCTCAGGTTTTAACCAACTTGGTGTACAATTCAATTCGTTACGGAAAACAAGATGGGAATACCAGAATCAGATTGAGTAGCACTTTGGAAAAGGTGATTATTGAAGTGGCGGATAACGGAATAGGCATTCCATCGGAGCATCAAGGAAGAATTTTCGAACGATTTTATAGGGTTGATAAACACAGGAATAGGGCCACCGGTGGCAGCGGTTTAGGTCTCAGTATTTGCAAACATATAGTGGAAGCACACAACGAAACTATAGGATTAATTAGTACAGAAGGGGCAGGCTCCAGTTTCAGTTTTTCGTTAAAATTAGCTCCGAATGAGGAATAAATCCGCTAGTTATTTAACGTTACTGCCGCTACCATCATGGATTCTAGTGAGAAAAAATGAACGGTAGTTTGTATCGGGGTATTGGAAGACTTTAACTCATCGCCATAATTGGTAGTTGATTCCGAATTCCCAATTTTTAATAGAATGGTGGCTTTCATTTCCATTTCCGTTTCTTGTGTAGGCTGCAAATAAAGTTGATCCCGAAAATCGGTGCCTTTTTTGCCGATGGCTTTGTACAAAGCTTCTTTGGCACACCATGCTTTTTGTAACTGCAGGGTGCTTGGATTTTCTCCCATCCATAGGATTTCTTTTTCGGAACAAAATCTTCGATAAATGCGGTGTAATTGTGGTCGTGGAGATTCTATGTCGATACCTACCTTAAATTCTGGATGACAAGCCAGTACTACCCAGTTATCGGCGTGACTATAATTAATATGGGTATTGTTGATATGAATATCGGCGTGTTCTACATATTCCAAATGAGGTTTGCCATCGTTGGATCTTCCCATTCGGTAGTTGCCAAATACTGAGTTTAGCAGTAATCGAGAAGCCAAAAAATGTTTGTGTTGAGGCGAAACCGTCAGCCCATCAAAATCGCTTATATCCCCATTAACAATAGTAGATTTACGTTGAGGTAGGTGGCATTCTTCGTACATTTGCTGCAATATTTCCTGCGATTCGGTAATATGCCAAACATAGACGATAATACCATTGGGCAGAACGAGGGAAGGCAACTGCGGCATAGTTCTACAAAGATACATGTGGAATTGTATAAGCAGTTATTAGGGCACAAACAAGGAATCTATTGTGCTATTGAAACGCAAAAGGGAATATTCACGGCAGGGGGCGACGGCGCCATAGTTTGTTGGACATGGGATCAATTAGCGAAATCTCCAGAACCCATTGGCCAATTGTGGGCTAGTATCCCAGAGCCTGTTTTCTGTATGTGGATGGTAAACGAAGAAACCTTGCTTGCAGGCACGCAAAAGGGAAACTTGTATCGATTAACTCCTGGGAAACCACCTCAAGCTATAGCAATAGATTCGCAACCCATTTATTTTGTTAAATGTTGGCAGGATTTTTTTTGGATAGGAACGGGATCGGGACAGTTGATGATAATGGATAACGAGTTCTGTTTGATTAAAGCGCTACCTATCAGCACCAAAAATCTTCGATGCATGGAAACGATGGAGAATTTGGCTTGGATCGGATGCAGCGATGCCCATATCTATTATTTGGAAATTGAAGATGCTATTAAAATTGCTACGGAAGACAATAAGTTAACAGAAGCAGCACCCAGTAGTGACCTAAATGAAGATTCTGCTAATTCCAATGTTTACCCATTGCCAACGATGGGATCAATGGGAGTTAGGAAATTGAAGGTATCGAACCATCTAGCCAACGAACCCTCCGTCTTTGGCGTTAGTGCAATAAATAACAGCTCTCTCATTTCCGTAGGAAGGGATGCTCATGTACGATTATTCCAAGATTCACAGTTAATTTCCGCAGTCCCTGCGCATCTTGGTACCATACACGGATTATCCAAACATCCTGTTTTACCTTGGTTTGCTACAGGATCTATGGATAAATCCATCAAATTATGGCAGTGGGAAATAGGTTCGGATTTATCGGCTAGCATGCAATTAATAAAAGTGATTAATCGCGATAAGTTTGCAGGTGAGGTGGGGCATACCCATTCCGTTAATTCGGTATTATGGATTTCGGAAGAGGGTAAGAAATGTCTACGAGAAAAGCAGAATGCCAAGAATTTTGCTCAAGACCCAGCCCGAGTTCATTGGTTACTTTCCGTTGGAGACGATAGACAAGGAATTTTATGGAGCATTACTCAATTTTGCTAGCCATTATTTTGGCATTAATTTTACCGCTGAAATTCATGGGGGCACGCATTAAACTTCTTGACAAAAACGTAAGTCTTGCAATTGGAAAATTTCGGATTTTGACCGGTTTAGCTTTTGTGCTATCAATAATGAATCCAAGTGTAGGTTCTGCAAAAGAAATAATCGGATTAACCCATGTATTTTCCAATATTAATTCTCAATTGGATTTTCAATCTTCCAGCCGAAATGGATTGAATGCGCTAAGTCATTGTAACAATTTAGGAATTGATACGATTAAGCCTAAAAAGGATACGGTTGTAATCAAAAAGATTAAGGAAGAATTAAAAACGCAACTGATTAAAACTTCGGAATTATTGGGTAAAATCGAAGATCCTTCCATCACCAATTTCCATTCTTGGCGATATGCATTCATGCAATCGGCCTTACCGATAAAAAATCAACATGTATACTATCAGAATTACAATGTTGCTTTTAATGATTTCTACATGGGGGTTGGAGATAATATGGCCATAGGAGTGGGTTATGCGCTTCCGTTTTTTGCTTACATTAACCCAAAAATAAGTTTACAATTGAATAAAAAACCATCGCTATTTGGACATACAATTGCGGCGAGTAATACTACTGTTTTTGGCTTTTTTACTCAATCGGACAATCAGAAATGGGGCAATAACTTGCAAGTGCTTTACACGTTGGGAAACGATTTTAGAAATGCCACCATCGGTTTAGGATATTTAACTTCTTCCGAAATTGATGGTAGCAGTTTAATGACCAATATTGGGGGGTCTTGGGCGGTGAATTCTAACTTTTATGTGGTGGGTGAGGTTTGGCTCAATAATCGGGAACGAAATATACAAGGGAAATACATGACGTTTGAACAAGCCACGACAGGAGAATGGGTGCCTGCGCCGGTGATTAATTACAACGAAATGTTGAAGCGAAATACCTTGTTTACAAGCATACAGTTCCGTTTAATTGGATTGAAATCTCGGGCCAATGCGTGGAGTTTCGGGGTTTCTTCTTATTGGGAATACGGCGATCAATTTGAACGACCTGTTTTTGATTATAACGGGAATGAAATGATTTATACTGCTGGCCCGGGGAATAAATTCTTGTTTTTACCTAGTTTCACCTATACCCGAAAATTAGGGAATAGAACGGTTTCAAACTTGTAGTTTTTACGGAGTGTTTAGCTCCTGATTCGTATCTAATTTCAATAAGTACTTCGCGATTTCATTGTAGAATTAGCAAATGATTTTTATGAGTTTGCAAACTTTGCAAAACTGTAGGTAGAAAGGTTGATTTTTAGTGTGCTGCGTGAATTCCTAAGCGTGGCTTCTTATATTTGCGCTATGATTCTCAGCGATAAACGCATACTGGAAGAAATTGAAGCCGGAAGGATTAAAGTAGAACCTTACGATAGATCTTGTTTAGGTAGCAACAGTTACGATGTGCATCTCGGAAAGCATTTGGCCATTTATACCGATGAAGTGTTGGATGCTAAAAAACACAATACCATTGAACATTTCGATATTCCTGAAGAAGGTTTTGTATTGCAACCGGATGTGTTTTATTTAGGTGTAACGTTGGAATATACCGAAACTCATGCACATGTTCCGTTTTTAGAAGGAAAGAGTTCC
>CAYUNO010000120.1:0-4323 GCA_964446075.1 uncultured Flavobacteriaceae bacterium
CAGCTAATCCTGCATGCAACGCGATATGTCCAGAATGTCTTCCCATCACTTCTACAAAGAATATTCTATCGTGCGATTCTGCTGTGTCTCGAATTTTATCAATGGCTTCTACCGCAGTGTTAATTGCCGTATCATAACCAATGGTGTAATCTGTACCCCACAAATCGTTGTCAATGGTACCTGGACAACCCATAGAGGGTATACCATATTCTTTTTCAAAGACCATTGCACCCGTATAGGTTCCATTACCGCCGATGCAAACAATTCCATCAATGTCATGACTTTTTAAGTTTTCATAGGCTTTGCGTCTACCTTCGGGAGTCATAAAATCTTTACTTCTCGCTGTTTTTAAAATCGTACCGCCATATTGAATAATATTTGCAACGCTACCCGCCGATAATTGGCAAATATCGTTTTCTATCAATCCTTGGTACCCTCTTCGAATTCCGAAGACTTCAATGTTAAAGTGCACACAGGCCCGAACTACCGATCGGATACAAGCATTCATTCCGGGAGCATCCCCGCCGGATGTTAATACAGCTATTCTTTTCACGTTTACAAAAAAACTACTTTTTCAGTTGCGAAAATCAATAAAAAACCCCGACGAATCGGGGTTTTTACAAATCTTATACACAAAGTGTAGTATTTCCTAAATTATTAGTTTTAGTCTGTGATCTTTTTGTATGAAAATTCAATGAAATCATTATGATTACCAGCATCTTGAGGATCTTGGATGCTAGTTACCTTAATTATATAAAGATTGAAAGGCAAGTTTTGACCAGATTTCACAAGGTAGATATCATCTTTAGCAATTCCTGTTACTTTATCTGTTGCAACCGCAGCATTTGCCTTCCACAAATTATAAAGGAAAGTAGTGGTGGTTGCATTGGTATAATCACTGGATGTAACTTTTACGAATTTACTTCCGTTTCCAGAACCCCAAGACTTTGAAAACTGTGCATCGCCACTAACAGTCAAATCCAACAAGTCTTTTTTCGTTTTATCCAAAACACTTGGTAAAATATCAATAGCTGATTCCAAATCGTATGCATTTCCGTAGTTCAAGTTCAACGAATTCCAAACCTTTTGAGATTGGAAACCAATTAACGGTACAGTAGGAGGAACAACAGTAATATCTACCGAAGTTTCAGCAGTTTTTCCATTGGCATCCGTTGCTTTGAAACTAACCTTAATAACATCACCCACAGAACCTGCAATCATCTTGCTTAATACATAACTTACGGTTTTTCCAGAAACCGCAGTATCTTGAAGTGTTGTTGCGGCTGCTCCGTTTATAGACGATGTTACAGTGATTTTACTTAAATTTTCAGAACCTGCTGTTGCCGAAATTGAAAATTTCAAAATAGAATCACTTTGGATTGTTGTGTTTGCACTAACTGTTCCCGCAGCGGCAGTTAGGCTAATTGTTGGAGATGGATTGGCGGACTCACCACCGCATGACGCTAAGAAGGCAATAGCTGGAACAGCCAATGCCATTAAAATGTGTTTGAATTTCATAGGTTTTAGAATTTGATTTTGGCAAAAATCGGAAATCATATCAGTAATACCAAAAGCCTTTTAAACTTTACATTAATTATTTATAAAGACAATTTGTCATACAGTTAATTTAAATCCTTTGAATTTGTCGGTTTTTATTGTTTGGCATATCCCTTGTTAATTTAATGCGATGTTTAAAAGTGGTGATAGCTTGTTCTTGAATAATCAAGATAATGATGATTTAGAGGACGCTCCAGAATTTTTGCCTCTATTCTCAAAACAAGAGGAGGACGAAAGCAATCGCATGGAGGTTCCCGATGAAATGTCAGTGTTAGCTATGCGAAATACCGTGCTATATCCTGGTGTAATCATCCCAATTACTATTGGCAGAGACAAGAGCATTAAGTTAATACGAGAAGCAAACAAAAAAGATAAAACGGTAGTTGTCGTGGCGCAGAAAAATCCTCAAGTGGAAGATCCTGCACCCGAAGATTTATATTCCGTGGGTACCTTAGCCAAAATCATTCGATTAATGCGTATGCCCGATGGTAGTTCCACCGTTATAATTCAAGGGAAAAGACGAATTAGAATCGATGAATTTACCCAAGTTGATCCTTTCTTTAAAGCCAAGGTTTCTACCTTGTCCGATGATGAAAATTCAGAAGACAAAGAGTTTAAAGCTATCATTGATTCAATTCGCGATATTTCGCAGAAAATAATTAATCTCGCTCCCAATATTCCTTCCGAAGCCGCAATCGCTCTGAAAAATATAGATTCCTCTACATTTTTAGTTCATTTTGTGGCGAGTAATCTCAATATTTCATTGGAAGAAAAACAAGACATTCTGTCCGCAACCGATGCCAAGCAACGAGCTACTCTGGTGCTTACTTACGTCACTAAAGAGCTTCAAATGTTGGAATTAAAGGACCAAATCCAAAATCGCGTTCGTACAGATATCGATAAACAACAAAAGGAATATTTCTTGCAACAACAAATTCGGGCAATTCAAGAAGAATTAGGTGGGGAAACTCCCGACCGAGAAGTGCAGAATTTGCGTGAAAAAGGAAGTCAAAAACAATGGCCGAAACAAGTTCATGAACATTTTAATAAGGAGTTAGATCGATTAATGCGAGTTAATCCAGCATCTCCCGATTATTCAGTTGGCTTAAACTATGTTCAATTGATGTTGGATTTGCCATGGAATAACTTTACATCGGATAATTTTGATATTAAAAACGCTGAAAAAGTATTTGATGAAGATCACTTCGGTTTAGAAAAAGTTAAAAAACGCATTATCGAATACTTGGCTGTACTTAAACTAAAGGGCGATATGCGAAGCCCCATAATTTGTTTGTATGGACCTCCAGGAGTAGGAAAGACCTCTTTGGGAAAAAGTATTGCACGTGCATTGGGCAGGAAATATGTGCGTATGAGTTTGGGCGGTTTACATGATGAAGCAGAAATCCGTGGACATCGCAAAACGTATATTGGGGCAATGCCGGGTAGAATTTTGCAAAACTTGAAGAAATCGGGTTCGTCCAATCCAGTTTACGTGTTGGATGAAATAGATAAACTTGGGAGAGATTTCAGAGGAGATCCATCTTCGGCAATGTTGGAAGTATTGGATCCTGAGCAAAATACAACCTTCTATGATAATTATCTTGAATTAGATTACGATTTAAGTAAAGTACTGTTTGTAGCAACAGCAAACTCGTTGGATTCAATTCAGCCAGCCTTGTTGGATAGAATGGAAATTATTGAAATACAGGGATATAGCTTAGAAGAGAAAATCCAAATTGCCAAAAAGTATTTAATACCAAAGCAAAGGAAAGCTCATGGGCTTAAATCCACTCAATTCAAAGTTTCTGATAAAGCGTTGGAGGTGCTAATTGAACAATACACAAGAGAAAGTGGAGTAAGAAGTTTAGATAAACGAATAGCCTCCCTCGCAAGGTCTGTAGCAAAGTCAGTAGCTATGGAAGAAGAAGTTAAAAAGTCGTTATCGGAATCCGATGTTGAACGAATTTTAGGCAACGAAAAAATGGAGCCCGAATCTTATGAAAATAACGAAACGGCGGGTGTGGTTTCTGGATTAGCATGGAGTCCAATGGGTGGATCCGTCTTGTTTGTGGAGAGTAAATTAGTACCCGGAAAAGGTCAGCTGCAAATAACAGGTCAATTAGGAGACGTGATGAAGGAAAGTGTGATGTTGGCACGTTCTTACATCAAAGCGCATGCAGATTATTTAGATATAGACCAACGTGTATTTGATCATTGGGATATACATGTGCATTTTCCAGCCGGGGCAATTCCCAAAGACGGACCCTCAGCAGGTATCGCCGTGCTTACCAGTTTGGCATCTTTGTTTACGCAGAAAAAAGTAAAATCTAAATTAGCCATGACCGGTGAGATTACACTTAGAGGCAAAGTATTGCCCGTTGGCGGAATTAAAGAAAAGCTACTTGCTGCGAAAAGAGCAGGTATTACCGAAGTAATTCTTTGTAATCAAAATAAAAAAGATGTTGAGGATATTGAACCACAGTATTTGAAAGGCGTTTCGTTCACTTATGTTCATAATATGCTTCAAGTCTTAGATATTGCTATAACAAATCAAAAGGTAAAAAATGCAGTAGATTTGATGAAACCAATTATTGAGGCATCTAAAACTACGTCCAAATAATTGAGTTTTCTCCAATTTACTTTACCTATATTTGTTTATGATCTTTAAGAAAATTTGGTCGTATTTGACATTCAAAAAACAAGATGGCCCCAGTAATTTGAATATTAAAGTTATGCATGGAATTAATCGAATTTCCATCTTAATGT
>CAYUNO010000120.1:4333-7136 GCA_964446075.1 uncultured Flavobacteriaceae bacterium
GTTCTTAGTTGCCGTGGTTGTAATGTTCGTGCGATTCTGTAAATAAAATTTCTTTTTAGTTACTGCTCTAAAATTCAACACGGTGATTAGAGGTATTTGGGCATATCTTTTAATTTTCACAATAGTTAATTGTGCAAATGCTCAAATTCGTAAAGCGAATTCAATTCAGAATTTCAAAATTCAATTGTACAAGAATATTGCCGATGTTGAACAACAACAATTATTGCAAGTGTTGCCCCTGTTCATGATTAAAGGGGATTCCATTCATCAACCAATTGATTTTAGTGCCGATAAACCAGGAATGAAATTGCAACAGGTGAAAATTGTAGTACCAAATGGTTTGTCAAACGGTATTCACGCCTACGGTTTTAGTTACAATCAGCATGGAATACCTCCTTTTCCTAATCATACATTGATTTTTGTAGAAAGACCCTCTGGGTTGCAGACACAACCTACCCGTGTTTGGGCGGATGTCAACCATGATTTGGATCTTTCCAATGATACTTTCGTGGTTTTTAAACCTAGCAAGCCAACGGTATTGCCTTTAAGTTCCAATAAATCGAAATATAGTATTGAACTTACTACATTTAGGAATAATGAGTTCGCTTCTTTTCAGTCGATGTATAAGTCGGCCATCGACTTAATACGTGGAGACAGGGTTTATTTTGGGACTCAATTTAGTTTTCGTGAGAAACGATTAAATACAGCGTATGGGGTATTGAATATTGGTGACGATACCATTTATATCGGAGTTAAAGATGTTAATTCCAATGGGTCGTATAAAGATGCCGATTTGGATAGGGTGGTATTATCTCCTTCCATTCAGCGGTTTGAATTAGATAACAGTAAACCATTAACCAATAATTTACGATTAAATTGGTTAGGCAAATCCTTTAAATTAATCACTGTTTCAGCAGAGAATGAACTCATTATTGAGTACGATCCGAAGTACAGACCAACTAGAAAGGAAATTAAGTTGTCGAAGAGTTTGCTAGTTGGACAAAAATTTCCGCGTTTGAAGTTTTGTTTGGCAATTAAGAAAAAATCAACCTTCACCAAAACAAGAAAGCGCATTTACTCGTATAAACCGGATCGAGTACTTTTTAGAAGTAAACATGCTAAGCGTGTATGGCCAGATCGAAAAAAGTTTGATTCTATCCAAACATTAATTGTTGTTTGGAATGCATACGATAAACAATGGGATTTGGATTCATCGTTAGTTCATCAATTAGCTAGATCGCCTAAAAATAAGATTTCCAATCTTCAAGTGATTATGTTGAATTTCGGTGGTAGTGGTAAATATGTTCACCGCTATAATCAGCGATATGAGTTGAATAATGCTATTCAAGGATTCTGCTCTGCTGATTTGGCAAGAAAGTTCAAAATTCAAACTATGCCACAATATTTTCTCTTAGATTCTAGATTTAACGTATTGGAAATCAATCCAAAACTAAATCAAATCCAACGATGAATTTCGTAGCTATCCTCTATTGCTTAATATAAAAAATGTCACATTACCCACAATTTTTACATAATTTATTCACATTTATAAAATAATTATCTAAATTTGCCTGCTATGAACAGAACTGCACTAACAGTCATTTTAATCATTCTACTGTTGTTTTCAATTGGAGGAAATACTTTTCTTTATATGGAAAAGTTAGGTGCCGATGAAGAACTCAAAGAGAAATTGGCGCTACAACTGTCCAAAGATTCTTTAAACAAAGAGTTAAACCGAATGGAGGATTCTTTGAACATGGTAATTCAAACTTTCCAAGACGAGAACAAAACGCTTATTTTGAAAGTGGAAGAATTGGAAAGCGATAAAAATCCAAAGATTCAAGCGGCCTATGCTCAGATTTATGCATTGCGTAGACAACTAGCCGATGGTGGTAGCAATTCAAGCAGTTCAAGTACAACCGCTGATTATGCTGGACCTTCTAAATCTGGATCTAGCAAATCCTCTAAGTCAACGGGTTCAGGAAATATGAAAGTGGAGGATTTGCGTAAACAATTAGAAGAAGCAAAGAGAAAAATTGCTGAGTTAATGGCTCAGATTGAAGTATTAACCAAGGAAAAAGATGATTATTTGGCACAATTAAATAACGAAAAGAGTGCTAAAGCAATTTTAGAAGCCGAGAATATTGATCTTAAAGATCGATTGGATAGAGGTGCCCGTCCTCAGTTTGGTGCTTTATTAATAAATGGATTAATGGATAAGAAAGGCATGTTAATGCTTACCGATAAAGCAAAAACTGTTGCAAAACTTCAAATAAATTTTGATGTTTTAGAAAATCCATTGGTTACTCAACCAATTGAAGAAGAAGTAATCATACGTATTATTGATCCCAATGGAAATGTAGTTACTACTAATGCCAAGTTAACAGATAAGAGTAAATTGGCATCCATGAATAATACCATTACGTTTGACGGTGGACTTCAAAAGGTGAAATGGACCTATCCTGAAAAAGGTGTTTTGACAGGCAAATTACTGAAAGGTAAATACGTAGCTGAATTATGGACCAGAGGTTTAATGCGTCAGAAAAACAATTTCACTTTAGAATAAGATAAATCCCCAATGGATTTTAACCTAAATGTAGGTTGAGTAATCCAAATAACTAATTTGTTGCAAAGCCCCGGAAACGGGGCTTTTTTTATCTTATGACTCAAATATATCTTCCTCCGTTTAAATGGTTTGATTTAGAAATTATATTCTAAATTCACATTGAAATGATTGAGAATTTCGGTTGTTAACATCTATTGGGCATTGGTTTCCGTTCTTTTTAATGTGTAAATAATTTAC
>CAYUNO010000121.1:0-7103 GCA_964446075.1 uncultured Flavobacteriaceae bacterium
CTGCAATACATCCAAAAACTCCGATTCCTGCAAATGACCCAATGTTGCAAACTTGCTGATTCCTGCATTATTTACCACTCCATCCAACATCGGTAATCCAGCCACCATAGCCGCCACCGCATCGCTATCTTGAAGATCACACACCACTATTTGGTGCCTATTTTCTTCCGTATCCTCTTGCTCCACCCCCTTCTGAACCCAGAGCATACTTCTGGTTTTCTCCAATTCTTCCCGATTTCGTCCAGAAAGAATTAAAGTAGCTCCCAACTTACTGGCTTCCACCGCCGTAGCCCTACCAATACCACTAGAGGCACCCGTAACGAAGATGGTTTTACCGCTGAGCTGGAAAGGATTGTAGAAACTCAAAGTTTTGCTTTAACTGCGTTGTATAAATCTTCAACGGTGCTAGAGTTACGCAAATCCTCGCCTTTAAGAATTACATCGTACTCATCATCAATCATGGAAATGATATTCAAAGCCGTTAACGAAGAATAATCGTCCAATTGCTTAAACTGAGTCTCCAAAGTAATCAAGGAAGGGTCGGTATCATCAAACTGATCCGCGATTTGCTGTAAAAATAACTGAATATCCATGGTTTAATTCTTATTTCAATAATCAAATTTTCGGGCAGGATTTCCTATGTAAGTACTGTTGTCTTTTGTATTATTCATAACCACAGACGAAGCTCCTACCACCGTTTCTTGTCCAATGCTAACCCCCGGTAAAACCACCGAGTATATGCCAAACAAATTACTATTTCCGATATGCACATCCCCCGAAATACGGGTTCCCGGCATAAAAACATTATAATTACCAATTTTACTCTCATGGCCGATGCCAATCAAACTGTTTAACACATTAAAATCTCCCAGTTCAACCAAACAACTCACGGTACATTTCGAAAACACCAAATTTCCCTTTCCGATGCTAAAAGTCTCAGCATCCAAAACCCGAAAATCCGGAGCGATAAGATTAGGAAAATATATATGCCGATTATTTACGGCCGATGCCAATTTCGCGATAATCTTTGGATTTCCGATAGCAAATACCACTGCCAACGACGATGAAACAGCATTCAGCGCATCCATCCCGCCCAACACCTGTCCGTGATAAATATCCTCTCCCACGGCTTTGCCGTCATCATAATACCCAACAAACTCCCATACACGCTCTTGTCGATTGATCTCTTCAATCAAGCAATAGATTTCTTTGCCAAATCCTCCCGCTCCGTATATCGCAATTTTCTGCATGTGTTGAATTTCCTAAGTATGTTTTATTTCTGAATATTAATTATTTCTAGAATTCACCATAGAACTTTCCATTTTCTCCGTAGTGAATAATCTACAACTTAATTTTCTTGTCGCTCCTATTTCTAATACTATGCCAAAATGTAAATTAGCAAAAAAATAGTCGCACTCCAAAATAATATAACCCAATTATTCAGCCGATGAATAGCCCTCAACATACACCATCCCAAGTAAAGTAATGCCCTGACTGTTAACAGTATTAATGAATACGCCTTTCAACCACAGAACATCTACAGCTCCCATCAATCATCCGCTAAATTCATGATTCCACCCAATTCTCGAGTACTCACAAACCGTACTTCCGGCCATTGCTGCTTCACCCTTCGTAAAATTTCTTTCAAATCATGGTTACCTCGTTCCCGCACAGCCGGATAAATTCCACCTACAAAACTCATCCGGTGCATAGCGATATTGGCCGGCTTTCCAACTGCAAATGCCGCCGATATTTGTGCCATCGTATGATCTACCCAGTCCATATTTGGATTAAACATCGGCTCAAAAAAACAATTTCTAACGATCGCCCGTAAATGCTTCGTTTTATTATTATTAGATCTACCCCAATCCGGAGGTATATCCCATTCAACAGGTATCCTTCCTTCTGATTTCAATCGTTGATTTAAAAAGTACCAATGTTTTCGAAATTTCTTGGCTTGATGGTCCCACTCCTGGGTCTGAATCGATCGATCCAAATAGGCAATCCCTGCCTGAAGCAATAATGAATCCAATGCTCTGGGATAACGCATTACCGGTGGCGTAAAATGCCTTGGCCTGTCACCCCATTCCTTTTCAAATAGTTGCAATCCGTCCCTTAAGATATCCGCCAATTCCGGCAACTCCTCCTCCGTGTCGTAAGCAAACGAAGCGGTATAATCCACCCCTTCCGTCTTTCCATATTCCAATCCCGCCAAGGAATCCACCTCCATGCAAGCCAGTAGTTGTGGATTCTTTTCCTTCAATCTTCGCATCAACCACCCTACATGTACATGCTCTCTACCGTGAAATTCCATCACCAAATTGCCGTCCATTCGCATTTGCTGCATCATTTCCCAAGCATCCGATTTCCCCAAACGCTCAAACGTCCGAGAAACCGGTTCGTTCCGAAACGCTGCATACCCTTCGCTACGCATTCTGGCAAAATCGATATTGGCAGCCAAGCCAAATCCTGTCATCACTGCTCCCTTGCCTTCTACATCCTTCACAGATAACAATGTTTCTCGCAAAGCCTGCAAATCCTCTTTACTCTCCAATGTATCATACCGATCAAATGGAAATAAATCCATCGGTAATCCTTTGCCCACCAAATATTCCCTAGCGGTAGCATCGGCCAATCGAACAGCGCCAAAATCATCGCAAGACATCAACAAGTACTTTTCCTTGCTACGCCATCCCGGTAAATTTTTAGCGTACTGTAACCAACGACCGATCATACAATTCCTTCCAATATTTCCAAACCATTGACTGTTCGTATCGTTGCTTCACTCGTTCCCTGCCAGCCTTTCCCATGGTTCTCCGTTTCTCACTATCCAATACCAACATTTCTATCGCGTCCCGCAATTCCTCTGTGGATCGGGGCGTTACCAAGATACCCGACACTCCGTTTTCTACCACCTCGTTGCAGCCCGGAATATCCGTGCTCACAATAGGAAGCTCCGTGGCCGAGGCCTCCAGCAAAGCATTGGGCAATCCTTCGCGGTACGTGGGATGTACCAACATATCCATCATGGTAAAATAGGGTGCCACTTCCGGCTGTCGGCCCGCCAATACCACTCCCTCCGTATTTCTCAATTCTTCAATAAATCCCGGGCCCAACTCACCGTACTCCGTTTCCGGCAATCCCACCACCAATAATACCAACGATGGATACTTATCCTTCAACGCCGTATACGCATCCAACATCTCCCTACTGCCTTTGTCTCGGGCAATTCTTCCTACATATCCCAAAACCAACTGTTCCTCCGAAATTCCCCATTGCTCCCGCATCGTTCTTCTTAACTCCGCTTTGGGTACAAATCGCTGCAAATCCACTCCGTTGGTGCTTCCATTACCCAAAAAATATACCTTCTGTCGCTCCGTTTCCCCCATCAACGCACCCAACATATCCCGAATCCCCTCACTATTTGGAACAACACAGGTAGAAAAACGAAACGTAATCCACTCCATCAATCCAAAAATTCCCCCCGAAACTCCACCCTGCAATCCACCTAAGGGAATACCTGTCACCGAATGAATCCGCACAGGAACCCTGCAAATTGCCCCAGCCAACATACCCAACAACCCCGCCTTCGGAGTCTGCGTATGTATCACCTGCGGTTGCTCTTTCACCAACAATCCAATCAACGAAAACAAGGCTTTCAAATCTTTCCACAGCAACACTTTGCGTTGAATATCAATAGAATACGTTTTTATTCCTTCCCGCTCCGCAATGAAATTATAATGAAAATTATCATCGGCCGTAACACCTATGATGTCGTAAAATTGCTGCAAATACCCCAACTGATTCCTGAGAATCAAATTCATATACGCCGGTATGGTAACAACCCTAAATATCTTGGGTCTGACGCTCATACCAATGTTGAAATACAAATAAATTCCACAATTTCCCTTTATGATTGTGAGTCCCGGCCAAATGCTCGTTCACCAATCGTTGAACACTGTCCCAGCGAAACAATCCCTGTTTTTCGATATTTTCTTTGCTCAACAACCGGTGCAACTCTTGCTTCAACGGTCCGCGAAACCAAAAATCAACCGGTACCCCAAAGCCCTTCTTGGAGTTATCCAAAATATCATCGGGCACCATGCCTCGAAATGCCTCACGCAATATCCACTTCCTTTCCTTACCACGTATCTTCCAATCCGAAGGCAATGCCAACGCAAATTCAACCAGTTCCCGTTCCAAAAATGGCACCCTCGCCTCCAACGAATGCATCATGCACATCCGATCTACTTTTACCAACATATCTCCCTCCAAAACCAACTGCACATCCCGTAACATGCTGTTATTCAAAAAGTCTGCTTCACTCTCCTCCCAAGAATTATCTAAATAATTATCTAAAACGTCCACCGATGCTCCACCCCGTAACCCTTTCCCTGAATCCAAATTTCCACCACCAACTGATGTTCCATCTACTTCAGAAGTTACACCCTTTATTGCCGTATCACTCCCCGATGAAACTTCTCCCTTTTCACCCCCTGCAATTCTTACCCTATTCTGAAATCCACTCTCTCTTCCATCTTGCCCCGCAATTCCTATCCCAGCCTGACCTGCAATTCGGCCCCTTTCTACCGCTCCCGTTCCTCCCACCTCAAGCAACAATTCCTCCAGTTCCTCCGGTTGAAATCCCATGCACATCAATCGATACGATAGTTCCGAATCAGAAAATCGCCCCAATGAATCCACCTTTTTGAATTTTCGAACTATGGGGTTAAACCTTGGATTTGTTGGTAAAGCATTCACTACACGGCGAATACCCGATTGCAAAATACTCGGAACTTTCACCCAACGATGTGTAAAATGCGAAAACAAATACTTTTCGTACCCTCCAAACAATTCATCGGCACAATCCCCCGTTAATACAACCTTCACCTGTTCGCCAGCCAGCGCGGCAACCGCAGCCGAAGGCAAACAACTGGAATCCCCAAACGGTTCATCAAAATATCCAAGAATAGTATTTATCTGCGGTAAAATATCGTCATAATCCAACGTTTTCAAGTAATGCTCGCTACCCAAAACCGAAGCCATGTTGCCTGATCGCTGCGATTCATCAAAACTCTTTTCCGCAAAACCAATCGAAAAGGTTCGTAAGGGTTCATCACGCTTTATCCGAGTTGATTCCGATTCCTTGTCCGATTCCTCCAATACCGACTTCACCAAATACGAAACAATGCTAGAATCTACCCCTCCACTTAAAAATGTTCCAATTGCAACGTCGCTCTGCATTTTTTCTGAAACACTGCGTATCAACATTCGCCGAATCTCGGATTTAATAAATTCTTCTTGCTCCGCTGCCGTCTCCCAGTCTAACCGCTCCAATAACTCCGCCCGCTTTCGTTTCACAGCCTCTTTCACATCGTAATACCTATGGTAGGAAATCGTATCTCCCACGGTGATATAACAACCTGCTTCCAACTTCCTCACCTCCTCGTAAATACTGAAAGGCGCAGGGATATAGCTCAATTGAAGGTATAAGCTTAGTGCTTGTTTGTCGATTTTTTTTCCTAGGCCGATGGCTTTCAACGACTTAATTTCCGATCCGAAATAAAAAATACCCCCTTGTTCTCCGTAATACAACGGCTTCTCTCCAAATCGATCCCGAGCAATCACCAATATACCATTGGAAGCATCGTACAGGGCAAACGCAAACATGCCTTCCAACTTCTGTAACAACAGATCTATTCCCCACTGCCGATACCCCAATAACAAAACCTCCGTATCAGACGCGGTGCCAAAGCGCACCCCTGCCTCTTCCAGCTCTCGCCGAATCGACAAAAAATTATAAATCTCTCCGTTAAACACTACTACCAAGTCGCCCGAAACCATGGGTTGCTGTCCGGTAGATAAATCCAAGATACTCAATCGTCTATGGGCCAAACCTACGCGTTCATCGTTCCAAAAACCCTCCGCATCCGGTCCGCGTTGTATCATGGCGTTGGCCATTGCCGACAATAACGCTGGCTTATCCACCTGAATTTCCACCGCTTTATCCACCAGCATATCGGCCACATTATCCAACGTCTTATCCTCCGCTGCGTCCAGCACTACGTCCGACGATTTATCAAGCGCCATGTCCGGCGTAATCACACCTATTTGTTGTTTATTTTTAAATATCGAATAGCCCGCTATTCCGCACATATCCTTTACGGTTGTATTCCTAACCGCATCTTCAACAAATACAATCCATTACGCCACTTTCGCTTACCACGGCGCTTGGCATATTTCCAAAATCCTTCACTAAAATCCTTAAAATCCTGCAACCTGGGAACCCGATGAGATTCCCAACGTTGAAATCCTGAAGGAAAAATTCCAAAACAACGTAGGGTTGGAAATTCCAAAATACCTAACGACGTATTGTCCAATAAATCCTCAGAAATCGGCATAATACGCTCCTTCAAATGCACATACATTACCGGTTCACTGCGAACTTCCTTTCCATTCACCCAATACCGGGTTAATCCAAAAGTTTCATTCCAAACCAATAAATTATTCTCTGTTTCAACACGACCGCCCTGTTTGGTTTTATCCCAAAACGATCGGTTAAAATGATCTGAACTGGAATATAAATCCGCAATAACTCCGGGATCTTCATAGACCCTAAGTCCTTTTTCTTCAAACAACGTGTTAATATTCACCGTGCCGTACCACTCGTCAAACAAAGTAGTCCTTGGATTCTGCAACACATTAGTTCTCACTACATCAATGTCTGCAGCACCGCGAATTACATCCAACACCCGCTCCGTATTTGGCATCAAACAAAAATGACCTAACCCAAAAAGTTTATCATAACTTTCAATAATATCATTAGTTAAAAACGACGCCAACTTGCCAAAAATCACGTCAACATCACAATACCCCCAATACGGATAATCAACAAGTAAATCATTGAATATCAATCCATAAAAAACCTTATAATCGCATAGTTTATGGGGTACAGGCACTGCAACATCGCTACCCAGAACCTCTTGAATTCTACGTACCACGGATGCAAAATCTCGAGAAACAAGACGGACATTTACTGGAAATGTGTAATCCGATTCAATATCCGTTACCAGTAACCAATCTATTTCAGGATTAATAGCACA
>CAYUNO010000122.1:0-7054 GCA_964446075.1 uncultured Flavobacteriaceae bacterium
GAGTTGTTTTACCATCCATTTTCAATTGGTTTAATCCACCCATTTCCCTGGGTTTAAAATACCATTGGGATCAAAAACTCTCTTTATTCCTTTCATTAGGTCAATATGTTGGTTAGATAATACTTCATTTAGATATTCTTTTTGACTGTAACCTATTCCATGTTCTCCGCTAATGGTACCGCCTAAAGATTTGCATACTTTAAAAATCTGGCGAATAGCTTTGGGTATCTCAACATTCCAATGTTCATCCGATAATTCATTTTTAAGAATATTTACATGCAAATTACCATCTCCAGCATGTCCATAACAAACCGATTCAAAACCATACACATCGCCAATTTCTTTAACTTTTGTAAGTAACTGTGGTAAGGCAAATCTAGGAACGACGGTATCTTCTTCTTTATAAATGGAATGTTGCTTCACTGTTTCTCCAATAGAACGTCTCACTTTCCACCACTGTTGAGCTACGTCCGAGTTAGGTGATGGTAAAATTTCCAGTGCTCCCGTTTCTTCTAACATGGGATAAATTAATTCTGCTTGTGAAAACAAATCATCTCCCTCAAATCCATCGAAAGCAAACAAAAGATACGCTTGAGCACCGTCAACCAAAGGAAAACTCGTATTTGTAGCCTCCATGGAAATTTTAATACCTGAAGATTCCATCAATTCAATTGCAGCTGGTTTTACGGAAGAAGCCATTATTTTATTTACTGCAACTGCGCAATCGTAAATATTTGAATACGCTGCTAACATCAATAATTCTTGGGTAGGAAGAGGAAGAAGCTTTACTACAATTTTCGTAACCACTCCAAGTAACCCTTCGCTTCCAATAAATAACTGGGTAAGATTAAAACCAGTGGAATTTTTAAGCGTATTAGCGCCTGTCCAAATGGTTTCACCATTGGCTAATACAACTTCTAAATTTAATATATAATCTCTTGTGATACCGTATTTCACAGCTTTAGGTCCACCTGCTGAATGAGCAACATTTCCTCCTATTGTTGAAGAACCCATACTAGCAGGATCCGGCGGATAATACAATCCTAATTCACCTACAGCCTGTTTTAAATCAGCATTAATTACCCCTGGCTCAATTGTGGCCATCATGTTATTATAATCAATCGAGATAATCTTATTTAACTTTTCTGTTGAAATAACTAATCCTCCACAAACGGGCAGCGCGGCACCGGATAAACCTGTTCCGGCACCCCGAACCGTAACATAGATTTTATTAATATTACAGAATTGCATTACTTCAGCTATTTCCTCAGATGATCGCGGTATCAAAACTGCGTGTGGCGGAAAAACAAAATCTTCGGTATAATCAGAAGCGTATCGATGGAGGTCTTCCGATTGCGAAATCCAAGTTAATTGTGGAAATGCCTGCATTAGCTGGTGGATTTTTTCAATCATCGAGTTCATATTGTAATTGTTTTGCAATTTATCCTCTTCCATTCAAATTACACTGATTTAAAACCGATGAACATCTATCTTTGAATATGTGAGACAGCGTAATTTCCTCCGTTTTCTTCTCGTATTTACTGCGATTTACATGATGCTTGCTTTGGCTTGGTGGACATATTCTCTATTGCAATACAACAACCATTTTGAAAAAAGAGAGTTACAATATGCGCAGCAAGAATTTAGGATAAGTCAATTATGGCTAGATAGCACATTAAATCATGTTAATTCTGTTTTGGATATTTCAAATCCAATTCACATCCTTTGGAATGATAGAACTTTTGTTACCGATGCTAAAAAACTATCAGAAATAGCGAATAAATTAAATAAAAATATATATATTGATTTTGAAATTAAAATAGAAAATAATTGGACTAAAATCAATATAATAATTAATAAAAAAATTGAAAACCAGTTACGTAAAAGGAAAGAAAACAAAGAATTCGCTTGGCTAGGAGAAGGAATTAGCATAGCATTTATAACACTAATTATCATATTTGTCTTGTATGTTTACTTAGATAAAATATTGAAATTCAATCAACAACAACGCAATTTTTTGTTAGCAATAACCCATGAGTTAAAGACGCCGATCGCATCCTCCTCCTTGGCTATACAAACCGCTAGTAAAATCAACGAAAAAGATCCTAAAACGACCCATATTTTAGGAATAGCGTCAAGGAATATGAAACGACTTGCTCAGCTAATTGAACAGGTAGTTTTGGCGACAAAATTGGAGAGCAGTTTTGTAAAACCGCATAGAGATTGGAATAATTTGGGAAAAATTTTCGAAAATATTGCTTTAGATTTTGGTGAAACTTACCCTGAAAATTTAAAAAATCTATCATTCGATTATGAAAAAATATCACTTTATTGTGATATGGAAATGATTCAAATCGCAATTGCTAATTTAATTTCAAATTCAATAAAATATAGTGAAGAAAACAGCGTTAATATTTCCGTGAAGGTACAACGCGAGAGTATGCTAACAAAAATTTCGGTAATTGACCAAGGAATTGGCATACCCGAAACAGAGCGCACAAACGTGTTCACGAAATTCTATCGGATTGGCGATGAAAAAACCAGAACTACGAAAGGTTCAGGGCTTGGGCTTTATTTGGTCAAGGAGATCGCAAAACTACATGATGCTAGGGTTTTAATTGAAGACAACTCACCTTCTGGAACTAGTGTTTCGCTGATTTTCAAATCAAATGATGTAATTATTGAATGAAGAAAAACTACCGAATTTTAATTGTTGAAGACGAAGCCGATCTTGCCGAACTTTTAAAACTCAATTTGGAGTTAGAAGGTTATCGTACTACAATTGCACCGCATGGTGCCGTAGCTATAAACCTTCTAAAGACAGAGAGTTTTGACTTAATCATCATGGATATTATGATGCCATCCATGGATGGTTTAACGGCCACTCACCACATTAGATTATCAAGCAATAATGTACCCATTTTAATCTTATCGGCCGGCAGCACTCCACAAGATAGAATTAAAGGACTTCGTTCTGGAGCCGATGACTATATGAGTAAACCCTTTGAAATTGAGGAATTAGTACTTAGGGTTGAAAAGATTTTAATGAGAGCTCATCGCGAAGATCCAGTAATTAATTACATGGAATATGAATTTGGGGGGAACTATGTTAATTTTAACAGTTATGAAGCTCGAGGAATAAATGGAGACTTTAAATTAACTAAAAAAGAAGCCCAATTACTTCGGTTATTAATTGAAAAAAAGAATTTTGTTGTAAGTAGAGAAGAAATTCTAAAAACTGTTTGGGGGTATACTGTTTTTCCGAGTACCAGAACCATTGACAATTTCATTCTTGCATTTAGAAAATATTTCGAGGTTGATATTAAAAACCCAAGATACTTTTTAAGTCATCGAGGCCTAGGTTATAAATTTTCCGAGAACGGAGAATAAGCTATAGAACATGCAACAAGATTTGCAGTGCTCCAAGCTGCTTGAAAATTAAAACCGCCTGTAATTCCATCGATATCCAATAGTTCACCACAAGCGAAAACTCCCTGACAATTTTTCAATTCCATTGATTTATGCTCAATTGAATTTTCATTAATTCCACCAGCTGTTACAAATTCTTCTTTAAATGTAGTCTTACCTGTCACGGTAAAAGGCATTTTTACCAATAATTCTACTAATTTATTTTTTTGATTTTTCGATAATTCAAAAATTAGTTGTTCTGAATTCTGGCCAGCTTTAAACAAAATAAAATCCCAAAGTCGTTGCGGTATTTCGATAGGTAGATTGGCGATTTTCTTTTTTGAATTCGCATTTAGCAATTCATAAAAGTACTGTCTAAATTGATTTTCCTCGAGAGAAACCCAAGAAACTAAAATATTAAAACAATAATTCTTTTCGAAAATCCATTGCGCTGCCCATGCGGATGACTTTAAAACTGCGGGGCCAGACAAACCCCAATGTGTAATTAATATTGGACCATCAAAAGAATTTTCGTAACCTATCAACTTCACATTACCTCTATCAACCGATACACCCGACAAAGATTGCAAATCCTTATCATCAATTTTGAAAGTGAATAATGATGGATAGGGTTTAATTATATCCATTGGTAGCGGGCTCATCCATTGGTAGTGGGACCATGATACATTTCCGCCTGTCGCTAGCACAATGGAATTGGTTGAAAATGCCATAGAATCCGTAATCACTTCCCAGCGAAGAACATCGTTTTTAGGTGTTTTTTTCGATACGATCTCATTTACGTTGCAGCCTTTTAAAATGGCGATTTCAAATTGGCGAGCTAAATTTTCAAAGAGCCCTGCTATTGTTTCAGAATCATTCGTTACAGGAAACATCCTGCCATCTTCTTCCACCTTGAGTTGAACATTATGATTTAAAAACCAATTAATTACATGCTCAACACTAAATTTATTTACTGCTTGTTTAAGCAACTTTTTACCCCGTGGATAATGTTGTAATAAGACACTATTCTTCAAACAATGGTGGGTTACATTGCATCGTCCACCGCCACTAACTCTAACTTTAGATAAAACCTTTTGCGTTTTTTCTAAAATAACAACGGATAATTTTGGATTTAACTCCTTGATTCTTATAGCCGCAAAAAAACCGGCAGCACCGCCACCAATTACAATAGCATCCCAATTACTGTCTGCCATGTCAGGCGTTTATAATTTTATAATTTTTATACTCCCCTACTCTCCAACCAAATTTCTTTTCAATCCAATATAAAATCGCCGATTTGAATCCAAAATTCTTCCTTGTTGGATCCATTTTAAATGTCCAATTGATTGCATTAATTCTAGATTGCATCGCTTGAGGATGCGTTCCTTGAAACAATACTAATGAATCAATTTGAGCATAATCAAATTCTTCCTCAGTAAGTTTTCGTTTTTGCAAAGCTTCGTCGCTATGCCAAAGTCTATGAAATTGTCGTTGTTTTTGTTGTTGAAATTTAGGATGCTTTACCCAACCGTAATGATACACTGTTGCTTGAATGGGTATTACCTTTAATTTCGATTGATTTTCCCATCGAAAACCTTGGGCATCTTTCCACGATTTAATGTTGGGATTATTTTTTATAATTCGTATTTCTTTCCGATACCATCTGCGAGAATCGCCTACAAAATCGTAACTACCGTAAAAATGCAGATAATCAAACAAAAGACCTTCAACGGAACTTTCATTTTTATATTTATCCATGGCATCTTTAATTGCTGGATAATCGGATTGGTGTAAACATTCATCGGCTTGAATATAAATTAGCCACGTTGCTTTTGGCGAAACTGCCGATTTAGCTTTATTTGTTTCATCGGCCAATACTCTTCCACCTTCCCGTAAATTATCGTCCCAAACGGTGTCGATTATTTTAATAGTCGGCCAACCTGGCTGTAATTCCTTATTTAAAGATTCGATATAATCCCGTGTACCGTCATCGCTATGACCCACGGCCACTACAAACTCATCCACCAAAGGCATAACAGAAAATATTGCCTCTTTGATTGGATAATCCGCCTTAATTACGTTTCTCGCTATGGTAAAACCTGCGTTCATCTGCTTTTTTCTCTGGTATCCATTTCTCGATTTTTCGAGCTGTATATTTTAATTGCATTTCATCCAACACTTGCACCACTTCTTGATTGTAATGCATTGCGTTGCGAGCTATCATTTTAACTCCCATTTTTTCATCTCCATCGTGAAAATTAAAATACAGCGGCGTATTTCCTGGATGTTGCTCTAGAATATCCACCAAAATTTGTTGTTTTCCTTGTTCCAAATCGGCAGGTGTCATATCTACAACCACGGACCGGAAAATGGAATTTTCATCAACGTCCGCACCAAGTGTTATACTATGTATAGTAACTCTCATTTCATCTTTGGAGCGCATGTAATCGGTTTGCCCATTAACAATGAGGATGTAATCTTTATTTAATAAGGCCTTTAATCTCAAGTACGTATCTTTAAACAACGAAATCTCTGTGCTCCCAGAATAATCCATCAACGTAAATCTACCATACGGAGTGCCTTTTTGTGAAATGAACTCTTTGGCCGATGTTACGATTCCCATAATATTAAACTCAATTTCTTCTTTCTCATCTAATGCTTTTTGGTAATCCTGAATGGAATGGGTGGTTAAACTGTCGTATACAAATCGTTGATCATCCAAAGGATGTTTGCTTAAAAATACGCCTACTAATTCTTCCTCTTGTTTGAGTTCATCGAGTAATGCCATTCTTTCAACAGAGGGCAATTTAGGCTCGGTAGGCATCGTAGCATCAGCACCCCCACCAAATAACGAAGTTTGTCCGCTTATTTTATCGGCCTGTACCTTTTGTGCATACATCATGGCCAATTCGATACCACTCTTTCCGCTAGTATCTTCTTTAAAATACTGAGCTCGGTGATACCTGCCATCAAAATCAAACACCCCTGCCTTTGCCATACATTCTACACTTCGCTTATTCACCGATCGTAAATTAACACGAGTAAGCAGTTCGCACATGCTTTTGAATGGGCCTTTTTCATCGCGTTCCTTCAATATTTCATCTACTGCACCTTCTCCCACACCTTTCACCGCCGATAATCCAAAGCGGATTTGACCCGCTGAGGTTACAGTAAATGCACTTCGACTTTCGTTCAAATCTGGGCCCAACACTTTTATTCCTTGTCTTCTGCATTCTTCCATGTAAAAGGTAATTTTTTTAATATCACCCATGTTACTTTTTAAAACGGCCGACATAAACTGCGCAGGATAATTGGCTTTAAGGTAAGCAGTTTGGAAAGCAATTACTGCATAACACGTAGAATGGGATTTATTGAACGCATATTGAGCAAATTCTTCCCAATCGGAGTAAATTTTCTCTAATGTTTTTTCTGAATACCCTTTGGCTAAAGCACCAGCCATAAAATCTGTTTTCAGTTTATCGATGATGCTTTTGTTCTTTTTACCCATGGCTTTTCTCAATTCGTCCGCTTTACCTTTTGAAAAGCCGGCTAATTTTTGAGAAAGCAACATTACCTGCTCTTGATAAACCGTAATACCATAAGTTTCTTTCAGATACTCTTCCATTTCCGGTAAATCGTATTCCAC
>CAYUNO010000123.1:0-5463 GCA_964446075.1 uncultured Flavobacteriaceae bacterium
CTAACTGATTACCTTGAATGCTGTAGGATATTTGTTTCAAATCTTTAGCCGTACCTATCCAATTATATTTGATACCTAGAGGCGTAGTTACAATTTCTAACGAAACACCGTACCATACATTTTCACAAATTAATTTACTGTATTTCTTAATATTGGATTTCCACCGTTTGGAATTATTCCCTTTGTAGAAATTATAAACCTCAAAAGTAGAATCACCTGTATAGGAAACATCGAATTGTTTGTTTGAGTTGTTAAATCTTAAAAAAGTAACATTAGCATTTATTTGATGCTTACCAAAACGATCATGGTGTAATTCATCCATCTGATTCACATTCCATTCTAACCATTTGAAACCATCAAGGGTAATCCAAAAATCTCCATTATTCATGGTGATTTTAGCAATAATACTAGAATCCCATTGTCCTCTGTTGGGTAATATTGTTGGCTCGTTATAATTGGTTTTAGAAGTATGGCCAAACAATGAATTTATAGAACAGAATAGAATCAATAACCACAAATCTCTTAGAGCCAACATGTTGGTTAGACATCGATTAAGAAATTTTGGTTGTTTGACAAATATCATTCTACTTCAAAATTCGTTTATTTTTATTGACTTAATACGATTTAGATATGAATTAAACGTTTAAGTTACCCAGTAATTGTAATTTTGTCCAATGAGTAATTCAAATCTTCGCATTTTGTTCTTTGGAACTCCTGATTTTGCTGCAGAATCTTTGCAAACATTATTCGATGCTAAGTATTTAATTGTTGGAGTAGTTACCGCTCCAGATAAAGCATCTGGCCGTGGCATGAAAATTCAATCCAGTGCGGTTAAACAAGTTGCCATTAGATTGGGATTACCCATTTTTCAACCAACCAATTTAAAATCTTCAGAATTTGTAGATACAGTTAAAAAATTAAATGTTGATTTAGGAATTGTAATTGCTTTTCGAATGTTGCCAGAAATTGTATGGAATGCTCCAAAAATTGGAACAATCAATTTACACGGCTCGTTATTACCTAAATATAGGGGTGCAGCTCCTATTCAGCACGCAATTATTCAAGGCGAAAAAACAACCGGTTTAACTGTTTTCTTTTTGCGTCATGAAATTGACACGGGTGATATACTAATGACTGAAGAAATTCAGATTGGAGAATCGGAAGATTTTGGTTCTCTATATAATAGAATGAAAATAGTTGGTAGTAAATTAATTGTAAAATGTGTTGAAGCAATATCTCAAGAGAATTTTGAATTAACACCGCAGTATGCGGCTGGCGAACCGTCGTATGCACCAAAAATCACCAAAGAATTTTGCAAACTTGACTTAAATAATTCGTGTTTGGCTAATTTAAACAAGATTAGAGGTCTTTCACCTTCACCCGGAGCTTATATAGAATACATGGGTGAACCAATGAAAATTTATTCGGCACAATTATCCGATGTTGTTTCCATCTCCACAGAACCAATTCAAGTAATAGGTAAAAAAGTATTATTAAAATGCAAGGATGGATGCTTGGAGATTATTAGTTTACAAATTGCGAAAACCGAGAATTTTAGGCAAAGATTACGTTAATGGTATGAAAAATCGTTGAATTTTGAATTTTTTTACATTAAAAATTTGTTTTTGTGATTTTTATTAATTTCATTGCAATCGAAAACACAAGAAACAAACGCCTATAAGTTATACTCCTACCTAAAAAACTTGCTTATTTAACCATTAATTAACAACCGCAAGGAGGTAGTATGAGTGCACCTATAATCGCAGACGGCGTTTTGATTCAACGCTACATGCAAGGAAACCAAGCCGCGTTTGAGACACTTCTCAACCGTCATCGTAATCGTATTTTCACAAGTATTTATTTATTGGTGAATGACCGATACTTAGCGGAAGATATTTTCCAAGAGACGTTTATTAAAATAATAAACAACATTCAAGCTGGAAAATATAATCATGAAGACAAATTTCTTCCTTGGGCTATGCGTATTGCAAGAAACTTGAGTATTGATACTATTCGTTCCCGAAAGAGAATGCCAATCGTGGTTGATTCTGAAGGAAGGGATGTATTTGATTGTTTAGGAATTTCTGTACAAAGCAGAGAGGACGAACAGATAAATCAAGATGAAATTAGTGCATTAAAACATTGGATTAGAGAACTACCAGAAGAACAAAGAGAAGTTCTAATTTTACGAAATTATGCCGAGCTGAGTTTCAAGGAAATAGCGATTTTAACCAATACAAATATTAATACTTGCATTGGAAGAATGCACTATGCAGTTTTGAATCTTAGAAAAAAAATGCAAAAAAATTCACTTCGTGTAAAATAATCTTAAGTTGTTGGCGTTTTTAATTCAAATCAAACGCCAAAATGCTTATGATTAAACAAATTACCGAAACCGATTTATTGTTATTTTACTACCAAGAGGCTGATGAGGTAACTACTTCAATCATCAAAGAGCATTTATCTAATAATTTAGATTGGCAGTTTTTCCTAAACGAACTTGCTTCGTTTTCTAATGAATCAAAAAGTATTCATTTCTCACCTAGTAACACCACCCTCTCCATCATATTGGAAGAAAGTCGTTCACAATTAGAACATTCTCATTAATACTTCGTTTCGTTATCTTTCGGGGTAAATGTCCCTGCAAATCCTTAATTTTGGAGTATGGATTTTATACCGAAATTGGATTTAAGTGACTTTACAATTGGAAATAGCGATAAGAAACTTCAATTTGTTAAAGAATTAGGTAGAGCATACGAGGAAATTGGTTTTGTTGCAATCCGAAATCATGGGATTGAGAAAACTACTTTAGATAATTTATATAAACAGGTTTCATTATTTTTCAATTTACCAGAATCCATCAAGAATCTTTACAATGATGATTTGGGTGGCGGTCAACGTGGGTATACAGGGTTTGGAAAAGAACATGCAAAAAACAGAAATACTGGTGACTTAAAAGAATTTTGGCATTTTGGTCAATTCACAGAGGATTCGAATGACCCTGTTAACACCCCCTCTTATCCTAAAAATAAATATGTAGCAGAACTTCCTAAGTTTAACGACTACGGAAAGCTTGCTTATAAAGCGTTAGAAAATACCGGTATTGCTATGTTGCGAGCTATCAGCTTGTATTTGGGTTTGGAAGAAAATTATTTCGACAAAAAAGTGATTTGGGGAAATAGTATTTTACGAGCTATCCATTACCCCGCAATATCAGAAGACCCTAAAGATGCAATTAGAGCGGGAGAACATGAAGACATAAATTTAATCACTTTATTAGTTGGTGCCAGTGCAGATGGATTGGAAGTATTAAATAAACAAGGCAATTACATAGCAGTAACTGAAGTTGAAAATCATATTGTTGTAAATGTTGGTGACATGCTTCAACGATTAACCAATGATGTGCTTCGCAGCACAACTCATAGAGTAGTTAATCCGCCAAAAGAAAAATGGAGTGAACCGCGATTTAGTATTCCATTTTTCTTACATCCAAGGCCTGAAACTAGACTTGATTGCCTACCAAACTGTATTTCTGAATTAAATCCAAAGAAATACGATGATTGTTCTGCGCAAGAATTTCTAACGCAACGTTTAAGAGAAATAGGATTAATAAAATAAATTTTTTAGTTCGTGCGCATCTTCGGGTTTCATCTTACCCGCTAAAATTAGTCGAACCTGCCTTCTTCGTAAAGCACCCTCATACTTTTGGATTTCTATTTCGGTTTGGGGTGTTATTTCAGATACTTTAGTAGGTTTATTTCTGCTATCCAATGCAACAAATGTATAATAGGCTTCGTTGCTTTTTACCACATCTCCACTGGGAACACTTCGCGCATGTACTTCGATAAACACCTCCATGCTTGAGTTAAAAGATCGCGTAACGTAAGCATTCAATGTAACAACATCTCCTAATCGGATACTTTCTTTAAATGACACCGAATCTACTGAAGCCGTAACAACAATGTGGTTAGCATGTTTTTGTGCCGCAATTGCTGCACAAATATCCATCCAGTGAAGCATTTTACCTCCCATCAAATTCCCCAAAGTATTGGTGTCATTTGGTAGTACAATTTCATTCATTGTTGTAAATGAATCGGATGGTATTTTTGTTGTGATCATGGTATTACAAAAATAAAAGGGAAAGCCTTACCGACTTTCCCTTTTACATAAAAATATTTTTTAAACTTAGGCTTGACCTACAACAGAAACAAAACTTCTGCCATCTTTTCCTTTGCGGAATTGAACGGTACCGTTTGTTAAAGCGAATAACGTATGATCTTTGCCGATGCCTACATTTGTTTCGGGATGGTGCTTAGTTCCACGCTGACGAACGATAATTCCTCCAGCTTTGACTATTTGACCTCCAAAAATCTTCACACCTAAGCGCTTGCTATGTGATTCTCTTCCGTTTTTGGTACTACCCGCACCTTTTTTGTGTGCCATTGTATTTCTCTTTTAAAATTATGCTTTAATACTATCGATTTTCAACACAGTTAAATAATGACGAAAACCATTCTTTACTGCATATCCTTTTCTTCTTTTCTTCTTGAATACCAACACTTTGTCACCTTTACCATGCTCCTTAACAGTAGCAGTAACTTTTGCTCCGGAAACGGTTGGCGTTCCTACCTTAACTTTATCGCCACCGATAAGTAAAACTTTATCAAATTCCACTGTGGAACCTTCAGCAGCATTCAAACGATTCACCACTAAATGGTTGTTTTCGGTAACTCTGTATTGCCTTCCGGCTATTTCAACTATGGCGTACATATCCGTAAATTGGGCTGCAAAGATAAGGGTGTTATTTAATTTTTCAAACTATTTTTAGAAAAAAACAATGTTTCTTCCCTATCGCAATCCCAAGACAAAATCTTAAACAAACAGCCGTTAACAATATTAGACAGTGCAAATTTATGGTGATATCCTATATAATTAAACATGCAAATTTGAGGATTCATGAAAAAGGTATTTTTAGTATTTGCATCTTGGATGTTTTTAACCCAAGTTACTAGTGCACAAAACCCGAATGGCGGTCCTGTCCCAACAAAAAACGGAAAGGGAATTGATAACGCCTCGCGCAATGTAATTACGCAATTTGAACCAAAATTAATACCTTCATCTAAATTGTTAATTGATCCCATCGTGCCAAAGACGGAAAATCCTCGTATTAACTACAAAATAGAAACGCCTGAATATCATTGGATAACCACAAAAATCGCTCGCCCAGTTCAACCTGAGCGATTAAGAGATCGTAGTTCCGATACTGTTTATCAATCCAACTACATTCGTTTAGGTGGTGGAAATTATGGACACATGCTAGGTGAATTGTACTTAGCAAACAAAGCAGCCACCGATTACAGTTACAATATTTCCTTGCAGCACTTGAATGCGAACCCGGCAAATTCTATTCGTGAGTTTTCAACGTCTCGCATACTCGCTCAAGGTGCCAAATACTTCAGGAAC
>CAYUNO010000123.1:5473-7040 GCA_964446075.1 uncultured Flavobacteriaceae bacterium
TAGGATTTGGATATGTGTTTTCATCAAATGCTTCAAATACTTCAGGAACTCGTCATTGGATACTCGAATTTTTTATAATCGGTACCAAAACAATTTTTTTGCTAAAGACTCCGCTTTTAATGGTGATATACTAACTCTAGGTAAAATTGCTCAAAATTATGGCTTGGGAATCGGCTATAATTTTTTAAGTCAAGGTAAAATGCCCAGTTTCAATGCGGATTTGATCTACAATGGATTTCAGAATAATTTCAATCAGCAGGAAATGGATATAACGGCAACCGGACATTTACGAAAGAGATTTAAAGAAGCAGAATTGGGTTTACATGTAGGTAGTACGTATTTAACTCAGATTCAACGGGCTGGAATAAGAAATTTGGATTCAACTGCTCAGTACAATCAATTGTTTACCGACATAAGACCAACTTTATCCTTTGGGCATAAAGCCACAGGATTGAAAGTAATTGTAAGTGCTAATTCAACATTATGGTCAAGCGAGCTAGACACTATTAAAAACTCAAAATTCTATGTTGCACCTTATTTAAATGTTTCGAAAGAACTAAGCGGACTTAAAATGCAATTATATGGTGTTATAGACGGTGGTTTACAGAAAAACACTTATAGACAGTTCCAACAAATTGTTCCCTTTACCCATGACAGCATTGAAATCCGAAATAGCTTTGAACAAATTAACGTATATGGAGGAATTCAAGGGAAGTTGAACGAACAAATTTATTTAAGTCTTGATTTTGGATTTAACAGTGTATCGGATATGCCCTTGGTTGTTACGAACAATGATAGTCTAAACAGTTTACGTATAATTTATGACGATGTAAATTCAACCTACGTAAAAACGAATATCCAGTATTCATTAGGTGATAAATTGAAAATTCAAGCTAAATTAAAGTTGGCCGATTATTCGCCCACTTCCGAAGCCCAAGCGTGGCATCTTCCGTCTTTTTCTTATTCAAGCAGACTCAACTACTCTTTAGGCAATTCAATTGAAATTACAGCAGGATTTGATGGCGTTGGAAACCGATTTAACAGAATTGCTGATGGTTCCAAATTTAAAACTGTAAAGGTTCCTGGTTATTTTGATTTATTTGGTAGAGCCGATTATCGTGTACTTGGAAAAGGAAGAATTTGGATTCAAGCGAGTAACATTTTATCAGGTCAATACCAACAATGGTATGGGTATAGAAATTATGGTTTAACCATCATGGGTGGATTATCTATCGCTTTGTTTTAATAAATTTTGTATTTTTGTATGTACATGTTATACGAAAAATCCGTAATTGATGCAATTTTAAGTGTGGTAACGCACCACGAATGTGCAGTTATTGCAGATTTTGGTGGATTTATTGTTAGACGAAATCCTGGATTATTCAACTCGTTTTCAGGAGAATTAAAAGCTTCAACTGCTATTGTTTATTTTAATAACGAAATTAAATCGGATGATGGTTTAGTTGCCGATGCTTTGCGAAATATTACCGGCGAATCATTCAAAACATGTCAACAAATTCTAACCGATTGGGTAAAGCACATAAATAACGAGCTATCTATAAAAAAG
>CAYUNO010000124.1:0-7029 GCA_964446075.1 uncultured Flavobacteriaceae bacterium
CCGAAATGAAAGCCCGGGGGGAAAAGATTTCCATGCTTACCGCGTACGATTTCTCCATGGCGAAAATTGTGGATGATGCGGGAATTGATGTGATACTGGTAGGGGATTCTGCGTCCAATGTTATGGCCGGTCACGAAACCACCCTGCCCATAACGTTGGATCAAATGATATATCATGCCTCCAGCGTGGTGCGAGCGATTAATCGTGCTTTGGTAGTAGTGGATTTGCCCTTTGGGAGTTATCAAGGAAATTCCAAAGAAGCCTTGGCATCAACTATCCGTATTATGAAAGAAAGCGGTGCCCATGCGATAAAAATGGAAGGTGGGGAAGAGATTTTGGAAAGTATCCGCCGAATTTTAACCGCAGGAGTTCCGGTTATGGGTCATCTTGGATTAACGCCGCAGAGTATTTATAAATTCGGAACCTATACGGTGAGAGCCACCGAAGATGCCGAAGCAGAGAAATTAATAAACGACGCCAAGTTGCTAGAACAAGCCGGTTGCTTTGCCTTGGTATTGGAGAAGATTCCAGCACATTTGGCTCAGAAAGTGGCCGAAAGCATTCAGATTCCTGTAATAGGGATAGGTGCCGGAAATGGGGTAGACGGACAAGTATTGGTAGTGCATGATATGTTGGGTATAACCAACGAATTTAGCCCCCGTTTTTTACGTCGATATTTAAATCTATACGAGGATATAAAAGGAGCGGTTCAACAATATGTTACCGATGTGAAGTCTAAAGATTTTCCTAACGATAAAGAACAGTATTAGTAAAAGGTAAAGCATTAACAATAACCTTTAAGTTTTTTTCGATGTACCAGGTATTGCCCATGAAAGCATCGCATTATGAGGAGGTCTCTGCTATTTTTCAGCAAGGAATCGAATCCGGTAATGCAACCTACGAAACGCAATCGCCCTCTTGGGAGGAATGGGATGAGGGTCATTTAACACAGGCAAGATTTGTTGCCGTTCAGCAGCAGTTTCAACATCAACAAGTTGTAGGATGGATTGCTCTTTCTCCCGTATCCAATCGATATGTATTTCGCGGAGTAGCCGAGTTGAGTATTTATATTCATAACGATTTTCATGGAAAGGGGATAGGATCGCAATTGATGAAAGCCGCAATTGATAAATCGCAATCCGAAGGAATATGGACATTGCAGTCCGGAATTTTTCCAGAAAATATTGCAAGTTTAGACTTGCACAAGAAATTTGGGTTTCGTGAAGTGGGTTATCGTGAGAGAATTGGACAAATGCCGAAGTCAGGGGTGTGGAGAGATATAATCTTGTTGGAGAGAAGATCTAAGAGTTAGCCATTCACGACTTACTCCCCAGCTCGATATCAAATCCAGCTGGGATAAGCGCTAAAAAATCCAGTTAACCTTTGTAACTGCGTTTAAACGGTGCAACCAACTCCTCCACTTGTGCAATAACTTTTTCGCATTGCTCAATTATTCCTTTACCGTTTTCGGTTACGGTAATCGGTAGGGTTGATCTATCAAACACCTGAACACCCAACCGGTCTTCAAAGGTTTTGATTTGGTGACTCACCGTGCTCTGATCAGCTGCGCATTCATCCGCTGCTTTTGAAAAACTGCCGTGTTTCGCTACGGAAACCACGTATTGCATTTGTCTAAGAGTAATAACCACAAAAATTAAACAATGGGTGTAACAAAGTGTTTTTTATTATGGATAAAAAAAATAAAGTTTCTATCCTCGGTACCAAAAATAAGGTATTAAAAATTAAAAACCCTTGATTTACAAGGGTTTTAATCAATGTATGTAAAATATCAATATCTATACAGGCTGAATTTTATGGATTAAAATCAAATAAAACTGTCTAATTTTTATTTATTCCCTTTGGCATGATCGGCCAAAAACTGAGCCAATCCAATGTCGGTTAATGGATGCTTCAACAAACCTAAAATAGCCGAAAGAGGGCAAGTAACCACATGGGCACCTGCTTCAGCGCTTTTTACAATGTGCAAAGGATTGCGAATGCTTGCAGCCAATATTTCGGTGTCGTAACCTTGAATATCGTAAATATCGGCAATTTGCTTAATCAATTCCATTCCGTCCCAGTTCATATCGTCTATTCTTCCAATGAAAGGAGAGAGGTAGGTGGCACCAGCTTTTGCTGCTAAAATGGCTTGTCCAGCACTAAATACTAGTGTACAATTGGTGCGGATTCCTTTGGAGCTAAAATATTTAATGGCTTTGATTCCATCTTTTATCATCGGTACTTTTACCACGATGTTTTCATGTAAAGCGGCTAATTTTTCCCCTTCGGCAATAATTCCATTATAATCGGTACTGATAACTTCGGCACTAACGTCTCCGTCTACTAATTCGCAAATTGTTTTATAATGATTGATAACAGCTTCTTCACCAAAGATGCCTTCTTTGGCCATTAAACTTGGATTGGTGGTTACGCCGTCTAGGATTCCTAGGTCATTTGCTTCTTTTATTTGATCTAGGTTGGCAGTATCGATAAAGAACTTCATGGTTCAAAAATACTTTTCTTTAGTTGATGACAGGCAATGATTTGTTAAAAGGGATACACAATTTTTACACCGTACATCAAACAATTTCAATCATTGGTAGTTTACTTTGTATTCAAATCGCAATTATGCAAACAAATCCTAGAATAGTATCGGTATTTAGAAAGGCGCATTTTAATGCTGCCCACCGACTCAATGTCCCCAGTTGGACGGAAGAGCAAAACCGAGCTTTCTTTGGTTTGTGTAACAATGCACATTACCATGGCCACAACTATGAGCTGGAAGTTAAAGTGCAAGGGGAGGTGGACGAGGTGACGGGGTATTTAATCGATATGAAAGTACTCAAAGACTACATCGATGAAGAGGTTGTAGAGCGATTTGATCATAAAAATTTAAATTTAGACACTGAGGAATTTAAAGACATTAATCCCACGGCGGAGAACATTGTTTGGGTGATTTGGGAACGCTTGCGTGCTCGATTGGATCAAAAGTTTTCGTTATCGGTTAGGTTGTATGAAACGCCTCGTAATTTTGTAGAATACAATGGATAAAGACTTGGAAAACCAACTCATCAGACATTTTGAAGAGTTAGGTGATGCACACATGAGTTCCGGGGTGGATACGCCGTTACGCGAAGATGCTTTTGTTATGGACGATTCCCTGAAAATTGAGCTCATTGCCAAGCATTTTCGTGAGATAATGCATGTGCTAGGTCTTGATTTGCAGGACGAAAGTTTGAAGGGTACTCCGTTACGCGTTGCTAAAATGTACGTAATGGAGCAGTTCAAAGGATTGGATCCGCGCAATAAGCCTGCGGCTACGCTATTTGAAAACCCCTACAATTATAAGGAAATGCTGGTGGAGAGAAATATTCACTTCCACAGTACTTGCGAGCACCATTTTGTGCCTATTTATGGACATGCACACGTTGCTTATTTTTCGGCAGGAAAAGTAATCGGTTTAAGCAAATTAAATCGAATTGTTGATTATTACGCTCGCAGACCGCAAGTGCAAGAACGTATGACGGTTCAAGTAGCTACAGAGCTGATGGAAGCATTGCAAACTCCGGATGTGGCAGTAATTGTGGATGCAAAACACATGTGTGTAGCTTCTCGCGGCATCAAGGATATCACTTCTACTACGGTTACTTCTAGCTTTCATGGGAAATTCAATCAGCCGGAAGTTCGCGCTGAATTGTTGAAATACATCGCCATGGAAGATCCGAAAAACTAAACTGCTGTGAAGCTGGTTTTTTGTTACTGGAATTCAAATCCGATTAAATGATTTAATTCATTGGCTAAGATTTAGAATATCTTGTAGATTTTTGTTGACTTTTTATCATTAACTTCGGATTTGTTTCTGGAGTGATTTGAGGGTCCTAATTTGCATATTCCTAACTATTAGTTATGGCTTGTTTTCTTCTTTCGTGCAAGCACAAACCGCCCGCGAAGTAGCGGTGGAGATAAAAGCGTCTTGGGTTGCTGGATTGGGTATCAAGCTTGATTGGCGATACGATGCAAGTACCACCTCCTACGATGTTTACAAACGAAGTGGGAACTCCTGGGTAAAGAAAAAAAACACTTCTGGATTAACTTGGACCGATTCCTTTGCCGTGGAAGGGGCCCGATATGAATACCGCGTAGCTAGAAATTCTTCGGCCTACTCATTTACGGGAAATGGCTATATCTCCGCAGGCTTTAAGATTCCAGCCACGGAAAATTTGGGCAAGGTACTGCTCGTGCTGGATTCCAATTATTCCCTACCGCTTGCTTCTACAATTTCCCAATACAAACAGCAACTGACCAACGAAGGTTGGACATTAATTCAAAAAGGATTTCTGCGAACGGCTTCTGTATCCGATATTAAGTCTTGGATTAAATCCCAGTGGGATGGGGATTCTAACAATATAAAGGCAGTGATTTTATTGGGGAAAATACCCATTCCCTACAGCGGGAATTTCAGACCCGATGGCCATTCCGAACACACAGGTGCATGGCCTGCAGATATGTATTACGGCACATTTTGGTCCTCGTGGACAGATATTACGGTTAATAATACATCCGCTACCCGCTCAGAAAACCGGAATGTACCCGGTGATGGGAAATTCGATAGATCGTATATCAATCCCAGTAGTACAGCAGCTGCGGATATTCGTTATGTACAACTGCCAATTGGTAGAATTGATTTATCTAATATGCCGCATTTTGGCAGAGATACAGCGCTAGTTCAACGATATTTAATAAAGAATATAAATTTTCGAACAGGGGTATTCAAAGCGCCCAATCGATCAGTAATTGATGATAATTTTGGATTTTTTGCACCCGGCGGAGGAGAAGCATTCGCCTCGGGTGGATTTAGGAATTTTGCTACCATGGCTTACGATTCAATTACGGAGTCCGATTATGTGACCCAATTGAAAACGAAACCGTATTTAATGTCCTATGGCTGTGGATCAGGTTCGTATGACGCGGCTTCAGGTATAGGGGATTACAAAATATTTAAAACCGATTCACTACTCAATCCATTTACCTTGCTGTTTGGCAGTTATTTCGGCGATTGGGATAATGAAAATGCTTTTTTACGATCGCCGTTAGCGGGACGGGGATGGGGGTTGGCATCGGTATGGTCGGGTAGGCCCTATTGGATGTTTCATCACTGTTCACTGGGTGAACCACTGCATAAAGCGGTACTTACAAGTTACAATTCGTATAATATTTATAATGTTGGATTGCACTCATCCGGCGTACATACCTCGCTTCAAGGGGATCCAACCCTTCAGTTGTTTCCAATTGCCCCTATTGCGGGTTTAGCCGTTGATTCAACAAATAAGCGAAGAGTAAAATTACAGTGGAATTCGTATTCCGATGCGGCCGATTCCATCATCGTGGAACAATTTGAAAGTGGTGTTTGGAAACGGGTTTCTGTGGTGGTAGGGGCAGCAAATTTCGCAGAATTTGAAACCAACAAAGGGTGGTGGGAATTTTCTGTTCGACCTAAAAAACTCATACAAACTTCTTCCGGAACATTTTGGCAATTGGGCGCGCGTTCAAGAATTTTTGCAAGTTCTATCCCTTACATGAAATATTATATAAAATCGGGTTCAACATCGGACTTGAAATCATTATCCTCTTGGTCAAGCACCAGCAATGGAACGGGTGGGTCTCCATCGGATTTTGGATCGGATAAAGAGTTTGTTTTAAGTAATACGGGTGGATCAGTGAATTTTACTTTAAATGGAAATGTTGAAATTGGTGGTAAATTAACCATTCCTACATCGGCCAATCTTCTAATTGGTACTGGGGTTGAGTTAAAGATAACCGGTGAAATTGAGAATAATGGCTCAATAACTTCGGCATCAGGATCATCCTTTATTTTACGTTCGAGTTTACCTCAAGAGTTAGGTGGAAATAGCGAATTCCAATCGGCAATCATCGATTGCACTTTGGGTGTGCGATTAACGGGTCCAATGCGGATTTGGGGTTCTATTACTGTGAGTGCTGGAGAATTACAGTCGAATGGGTATTTGATATTTAGAAGTTCCTCGAGTGGTACGGGAATCGTAAATGCATTGGGAAGTACTGGGTCCATTTCTGGAAATGTAGTTACCGAACAGTATATTCCGGCCAGACGTGCATTCCGCTTACTGTCGCCAACGGTAACAACTGTGGATGGAATTTATTTTCATTGGCAGGAAGGGGGCAGCTCGGTGGCAGGATACGGTACCCATATAACCGGTTCCGTATCGGGAAGTAATGGTTTTGATGCAACAAGTTCGGGGAATCCATCCTTGTTTACGTATTCCAATGCCGCGGGAATATGGTCATCAGCATCCAATACAAATGTTCAAAATTTAGTTGCTGGAACCCCGTATAGATTATTGGTCAGAGGGGATCGTACCATTAATTTGTCGCAAAGCAACCCTACTGCTACTGCAACTGTTTTGCGGGCAAAGGGTACTTTGAAAACAGGAAGTGTCAGCGTTACTGGACTTTCCACTACCGCTAATGGATTCAGTTTTATCGGTAATCCGTATCAATCGCCCGTGGATATGTCAACGATTTTGGCTTCTGCGAGTAACATCAATAGTACCTATTATTATGTATGGGATCCAAATATTGGTGTTAGAGGGTCTTATGTGGCGGTAAATGTTTTAACTAATTCCAATAGTCTGGGATCAAATGCGAATAAATTACTGCAACCGGGACAAGCCTGTTTTGTGCAAACAGTTAATTCGGGTTCGGCCTCAGTAACATTTACAGAATCGTCAAAATCTTCGGGAATTACCAATGTATGGAAATCGGAATTACCGTTTGATGACTTTACCATTAAGTTGTTTAGATCCGTACTTGGCCAAGGGCAAGGGGTATTGCAAGATGCTGCAACATTGTATATAGATTCGTTGGAATTAAAAGAGAAACATTCTTGGAATGCCGGAAAGTTGGTAAATCAAGACGAAAATTTAGGGTTGAAACATGCGGGGAATAAATTTGCAGTTTTGGTTGCAGGCAGGGGATTGGATACGATTCCTG
>CAYUNO010000125.1:0-6996 GCA_964446075.1 uncultured Flavobacteriaceae bacterium
CATTAACAAGGATTAATTGGACGAACAATATCACTATACGCGTCATAATTTATCCAAAATTACTAGGAAACACACTAATAACACCTAAGAAAATCCAACATTGCCGCTAATTTGGCATGAATTTTTCTATTATCGTTGCGTATTTAGCAACAAAACAATAAATTCGCATTAAATAATTATGGAAAAGCACCTTAAACTTATTTTGACCGTTGTGTCTGTACTGTGTTTCACCTCTTTGATGGCTCAGGGTGTTCCTGATGATCCAGATATTCAAGTTCCTGTAGATGGCGGTATCTTCACTGTGGTGGGTTCTGCAGTTGCTTACGGTGTTTACCGTATGCGCAACAAAAACAATAAATAAGACTTATCCCTAACCGTGAAGGTCTTAAAGCAATTCAAGGAATCAGTATCCTCCTTGAATTTAAGTCCGGATCAGTGGTATTTTATAAAGGCTACTCTAGTCGGTGTACTAGTGTGGCCTTTTTTTAATTATTGGTCGGGATTAGATAATTTACTGTCGGAATCCTTACTCCATGGGACTAGATACACTATTGGCTTTTTCTCAGGCACTACACCCAAAGCTATTGAAAAACCTGAGATCTGTACCTATTTGATACAAGATTATAGGGCAACGCTGTTAATCGGAAAGACGTGCAACGGCAAATCATTATATTTCTTATTAATCGCTTTCATCTTTGCAATACCTAAAAGAGCGTTAAAAACCCAAATTACTTGGTCGATTATTGCTTCATTGATTCTATATTTTTTTAATATGTTGAGAATCGTAGGGTTATTCTTTATTGCAAAATCCATCCCAAGTTGGTTTGATACATTCCACCACAGCATATTTCAAATATTGATGTATGTGATAATTTTCGCGATATGGATGCTATATCTAGCAAAATCAGCAATAAAGAAATAGCAAAATTAGTATTCACAGCATTTGTCTTAACTGTAATAAATTCGGCATATTACTTTATTAACGACAACTATATACTAACAGGAAACCCAGCCCATCCGCATCATCCGCCATTTGATAATCTCGCCATAAGAATGATTGTTAGGGAATTGGTCATTTGGATGTTCTTTTTATTGAATTTAGGCGCTTTAAAGATCAATGGATTAAGCAATCAAAAGAAAATACTCTTTTTCGGTACCATCGTATTGGATGTGGCCACAATTACAATTGCGCTTATTCGCTTAATTTGGGACAACGATTTATTCTATAACATTTACAGTACGTTGTTAGCATTTTTGAACTCCAATTCGTTTTTCACTATTCTCGTAATTTTACATTACCTCGCAATAACCAAGAAAACCAACAAAACCGCCAATTAATTAAGCTAACTTGGCTTACCCCAAGAGGATAAGATTTTGTGCAATCGATAAAACAAGAAAAAATGCACTACTACTACTACTTCTAATCCAATGATATAATATGGCCAATCGCCAATGATAAGCGGGTTTTCAGCATCTGGTTTCTGAGCTAAAAACATATAGTTAGCACCTACCAACCAATTTACTAACCCTATTACTGGCAACACAATTTGAGTATATAAAAATACACGCTTCCAAGAACCTTCTCTTGGAGAAAACCCCATCCGCATAGTTGCGTAAACGCTTCCCAATATGATCATTCCATGAGAAATAGTGTAATCAACATGACTAAACAAACTACCCCCTGTTGTTATTTCTGGCGTTAAAAAGGCATGAACAGCACCAGCACCCCAACACAATAAAAATTCATACGCCAACTGCTTACCTGTAAACATGGTATATCCCACCAAGAGTTGAGATAATGAACATAATTGCAGCGGCAAACTGGTTTCCAAAGACCATGTACCTTGGGTAATTTGCCAAACCTGACTAACAACAAAATTTAATAGCGCAATCAATCCAAGTATTTTCCCAAGTCTTTTCTTGTTTTCATCGGTAAAATTCTTACTCGCAACCAAGGTTATTATAAAAATCGACCAAAAAACAACATTCAACAACAGCCATTCACGAGATCCTACCGGAATGACATGATGTAAAGAATTTCGATTTTGCATCCGCGCAATATACAATGAATCTCAAAGAATTAACAATTTACTTCTTTACTCACGATCAATTTGTATCTTAGCAACATGGATATTTCCTATCATACTTTCGGCAAAAAAACTACCATTTCAATGATAGCACGCCTATTATTTTGCTGTCTGATATTTCTTACTACTCCATTAAATCTAGCGGCTCAGTTCCAGGGTCTTAATCCCTATGTTTACAATAGCCCTGTGAGCATTCAAGTTCCTGCACCAAGGCATTACACCCCAGTAAATGGAACTTTTCATGCACCTAGGAAATTACTGTGGTACGTCAACCCAATGCTTGAAAATCAATATCCAAGGGCAATTTCATTATTGTCACAAGCTTTGACAGAAATGTTGAGTTACACTACTAGCTATGGCATTACATTTATCCAAACCCCAAACCCTAAAAAAGCGCAACTCGTAATAAATGGACCCGAGAGTTTACCCGACCCTAACCAAGCGCAATTACCAACCATAGAACAGCAATACTATTCGCTAGAAATACAAAAACAGAAAATTACCATTTATTTGGGAGGATCAGCAGCCGCTTTTCATTTATATAGCAATATCCAACAATGGATTTATTACTACACGGACATTGCCCCTTACCTATTCCCGGATCAAACAACCTATTCATTAAATTGTGCCTCAATTAAAGACTACCCTGACAGCAGATACAGAGGAATGCACTTAGATATTGTAAGACACTTTTTCAGACAGGAACATATTTCGCAGTATTTGGAAATGATGGCTATTTATAAGTTCAATGTGCTCCATTTACACCTAACCGATGATCAAGGTTGGCGAATAGAAATCCCCTCTTTACCCAAACTTCAAACTACCGCCGCCTACAGAAATGGCTCGCAAGTTGGACCCTATAAAAACCAGGAATTCGACACCCTTAAATACGGCGGATTTTTAACTCGTAATAACATTCGATTCTTAGTAAAGAAAGCTACCGAATTAGGTATTGTTATTATTCCTGAAATTGAAATGCCGGGTCATGCGATGGCAGCATTAGCAGCATACCCCCATTTAAGTTGCAACGGTGGAGCACTTCCAAAAGATCAATCACCAGCAAATAATTCGACTCAAAAATCAAATCAAACTAACACCAATGAATCAAATTCAACTGCCCAAGCAGAAAGCGTTTTACCTTTTGAAGTAGCGAAGGGATGGGGTGTTTTTGACGATGTTTTCTGTGCAGGGAATGAAGAGACTTTTAAATTTCTAGAAACTGTGCTTACCGATGTCATGGGATTATTCCCCAACTCACCCTATATCCATATCGGTGGCGATGAATGTCCTAAAACGCGTTGGAAATCTTGTCCAAAATGCCAAAAAAGAATGAAAGAGGAAGGACTTCACGACGAACACGAACTGCAATCTTATTTCATTCGTAGAATGGAAAAATTCGTAAATGCTAAAGGCAAAAAAATTATTGGGTGGGACGAAATATTAGAAGGAGGATTGGCCCCCGATGCCACAGTCATGAGCTGGCGTGGTGAATTGGGTGGTTTAGCTGCCGCTCAACAAAAACATCAAGCCATAATGACTCCCGGCAAACCCTTGTATTTCGATCATTACCAATCAAAAGATAGCACCGAACCACATGCCATTGGAGGCTTTAATCCATTGGATGTGGTTTACAACTATAGCCCCTTTCCTAGCAGTCACAAAATAATACAATTTGACGATTTACACGACACTATTTCCCCCTATATATTGGGTGCTCAAGGAAATGTTTGGACAGAATATATGCCTACATGGGAGCATGTTCAATATATGACAACCCCAAGAATGCAAGCATTAGGTGAAGGATTGTGGCTTCCCGAAAATCGGAAAAATTTTGATAATTTTCTACAAAGAATAAAGTTGCATACAACGCTTTGGAATTATAACGGCATAGAAAATTGGGGCACGCATTATTTGCAATCTCCTACTATGGAAGAACATTAACAACACCGAAGAAAATGCAACAACATCGAAGAAATTTCCTTAAGAAAATAGGCATCTTTTCAGTTTTTTTTGGCAGCAAATCCCTGTGGGCAAATCTCCAAAACAACCATTCAGATTCACCCAGTTCGTCCGAATCACAATATGATGATTTTATCGCAGACAGCAATCTATATGTAAACAATACAACAGGAATTAGTACTTCTTCAACTGAAAACAAAAAGAAAAAACCAATCGTCGATTCCGAGTTATTAGTTACAACGTGGAATTTCGGCCAAAAAGCTAACGAAGCGGCTTGGCCAACACTATCAAAACAGGGGTATATTTTAGATGCTATTGAAAAAGGAATAAATTTCACAGAATTAGACCCCACCGAGCGTAGCGTTGGTTTGGGTGGTCGTCCAGATAGGGATGGGCACGTCACACTGGATGCTTGCATCATGGATGAAATGGGGAATATTGGTTCAGTGGTATGCATGGAGCATATTGCCACACCAATTTCGGTTGCCAGAAAAGTAATGGAAAATACGCCTCATGTTATGTTAGCAGCAGAAGGAGCCACAGAATTTGCTATAAACCAAGGATTTAAGAAGCAAGATTTGCTCCTACCCGATTCGTATAAAGAATGGCAAGAATGGTTAAAAAAATCCGAATACAAACCCACGGTAAACATCGAAAACCACGACACCATCGGAATGATTGGGATAGATAAAAATGGGAGATTGGGTGGAGGGTGCTCTACCAGCGGTATGGCCTTTAAAATGCGCGGAAGAATTGGAGACTCGCCCATTATAGGTGCTGGTTTATTTGTAGACGGTGAAGTAGGTGCTTGTACGGCAACAGGCCATGGGGAAGAAGTAATTCGAGTAGTTGGAGCTCACCGAGTGGTCATGGAAATGCGCACCGGTCTTAGTCCTCAAGCTGCCTGTGAAGTTGCTATCAAAGACATCGCTAAGAAACTAGAAAAACGTGGTAAAAAATGGAACGAAGTTCAAATTGGTTTCATCGCACTCAATGTTCATGGTGAAATTGGCGCCTACTCCTTGCAACCTGGATTTACCTATGCCGTAAAAAACCGAAGTCAAGATGAGGTTGTTCAAGCTAAATCCCTATACAAGTAAATAATTACCAAAACACTGTAGTACCGCGTACCCTGTCACTGCGGCTGTAAAATTATTTACCGTTTCAGCGCATGCTTCGACATTTCTTGAAGTATTCCTTGAGCCGATGGCTTTGGTTCTGTCATTCCCATTACACTCCAAGTAATACCCGGCCAAATATCGTTCCACTGCCAGAAAAGGCTGCCCATACACTGCGGCATTTGAGACCGATGTTGGTTGTATGCTTTAATGAGATATTCATTTTGTTTTACCCAACTTTGATAAGCAAAGTAATTCAAATTAAATAAACTATCGCGATCCCCATTCATCCTCCTCGTCTTGCCAATATTCGAGGATCTATTGATCACATTTTTATCCGATGGATTATTGGAATTCAACATATACCGAACCATTAAATCCAAGCCTTTGTAGCTCAACATATAGTCCGATAAATCTTGGGTGGATTTCAGCGAAGATTTTAATTCCCAACTAACACTCGGGAAACCATACTCACTGCAAAATGGCACGTTCACCGAATCCAAATGATTAAAACCCCGTTCCCCATGCCATACCCCCCAATCGTGGTTGTCGCCGCGCTTCATTTGTTGCAAATTCCCCCAATTCCCTATAGGACTGCTACGTAAATAAGGCACCGCAGGACTCCATTCCTTTATTATCGCTGGAAGCAACGTATCAAACATGAATAAATAATTCTGCCAATGCTCCACACTATCCGTTCCGTGTAATCCATATTTCTGCTGCCAACCCCAATTTTTCCATGCCACTTCAATTTCGTTATTGCCGCACCAAATCAGCAAAGACGGATGCGAAGCTAACTGATTCACCGTATTATGCACCTCAATTTCCACTGCATTTAAAAATATTGGATCCTTGGGATACGTGGTGCCAGAAAACATAAAATCCTGCCAAACCATGATTCCAAAAGAATCGCAGAGCTCATAAAAACGCTCGCTGGGATATGCCCCACCACCCCAAATTCTAACCGCATTTAATCCACTGCTCGACCATAAATCAAACCATCGATGCATTATTCCATCCGGATAGGGACTATTGTGCTGAAAATGCCTAGCCCAAACCACATTGGCACCTTGCACAAAAATGGATTGTTCATTTATTCTAAATGCAAAGGTACCGGCCGAAGTATCCCAAAATATCTTTCTAATTCCGGTTCTTGTTTTGCTGCTAATTATCCGATTTACGCCCTCGGTATTTTTTATATGGATGTTCACACCGATAGTATACATAATCGGTAAAACCGGCTCATAATCCATCGTTACACGTTCAATTTCGCGTTGGTATCTAGATCGAGTCCTCCGTTTTAATCCGTTGGACTTCAATTGTATTCTCTTGGGATTCCATAAATACGGTTGCTGAACTTCAAAAGGCAGCTCCGCCATGGTGAACTCAATGCCGCTGTGTTCATCTACATAGTACGTCCGAAATTGATCCTGTTCAGAAGATTTCCACTGCCACCCCTCAGGCGCCGTAGCATCCGTACAATTTATCATAGACACTGATTTCACCAATGAAACATCTCCCAGATAAGCATCTTTCATGTAAATCAATCGTACCTTACCCGCTGCAAACTCACCGCGCATGGGAGCTAACTGATTTTTTATAATTGCAGATTTATTCCCATTTCCACTGAGACCCTTGTTTGAAATCACCACCGAATCTAACAAAACTTGAACGCGCTGAATATAGGCTTCATCCCAACCCGTAACCCAAACACCTTCACCTAAGCCCACCAATACTCTGCGAGGCGCAATATCCCATCCATACTGTACTATGGGTTTTCGTAGCCAAGGGGAAGCCTTTACTTCTGGAACCGAGCCTTCGTTATCTGCCGG
>CAYUNO010000126.1:0-6940 GCA_964446075.1 uncultured Flavobacteriaceae bacterium
TGCTTTGTTGCGGAGACTGATCATAAAGAAGAAGTTTTTAATCATCTTTTTATAAAGCAGTCCAATTTACTTCATTAAATTATCCTAAGCATAATTTGGAGTGTATAATTTACCAACAAAACGCACCTACTGTATAAAATCGATTATAGTTTTGCAATCATTACCAATGGAAAATTCAACTACTCATTCCAACAGAATGAAAGAAAAACTTCAACCCCACTTTTTTATTAAACCACTTGAAATACTTGAGGCTAATAAATCAATATTCTTAATGGGTTCCTGTTTTTCGGACGCAATGTTATCCCGATTTCATCAAAGAAACATATCGGCAAATAGCAATCCTTTTGGTACCATTTACCACCCAATTCCCTTATTAAACGAATTGAAAAAAATCATAGAATTAATACCACAAAAAATAGGGACTCAAAAGCATTCTCAAGAGACTATTTCAAGCGATTACAAAGCTAATATCGAGGTGTTTGAGTTTAATTCAATGTATCATTCTTTGCAACACGCCTTGAAATTTTCCAATCCCAACAACTCAGAACTCCTACAATTAATTTCAAACACGAGAGAAATAACTGCAAAACAAATTGAAACGGCTTCAACCATAATTATCACCCTAGGAACAGCTTGGTATTACCAACATATCCCTACCCATTCCATTGTAGGGAATTGCCATAAATTACCCAGTCAACAGTTTCTAAAAAAATGCTCCACCGTTGGGGATGTCAAACAACTACTTCAAGACTTTCTTCATTATTGCACCGCAAACTTGTCCAATATAAACTGGATTTTTACAGTGAGTCCGGTTCGACATTTACGCGATGGAATTTCACAGAATTTACAGTCGAAATCTACCCTACTCTGCGCTATCCATGAGCTGCTTGCTGAAAATAACTACCCCAATGTTTCGTACTTCCCGGCCTACGAAATTCTGCAGGAAGAATTAAATGATTTCCGATTTTATAAAGACGATTTAATGCATCCAACTACCTGGACCGAAGATTATATTTTCCAACGATTTATCGAAACCTACTACCCAACAACCGAACAGGAACAGTTAGCCACAAACTACAAAAAATGGAAGCAACGCCAACACATCACAGCTGAATAACTCATACCATTTAGATTAAAATAAATCCGGTTGCATTCAATTCGATTTCATACCCCAGAAAATTAAATCTGAAGTAAAACCAGCGAATCATATCTAAAGCAATGATATGGAATCGAACGTATTGCTAAACTAACCGAATCAAGGAGTTTTTTCACCCAACTTGGCAGAAATACGCTCCATGGTTGTAGCCATAGGTTCTAATAATCGTTGATAAGTGGGTTCAATTGCACTAATTTCCTTATCAATAGCACCTGCTTCGGTTAACAATTGGGCCAAGGAAGCATTGGTCTTTTGGTACAAGGCTTTGAATTCTTCTTTTTTACCGGAATACGAACCGTTTTTCACCATTTTTTCCATGGATTTCACCGTATAAAATTGGGCTTCACCTTCACCTACAGCCGTCTTATATCTACCCTCAATACCTTTATAAATTCGGTACATCGCTTCCCACTTTATAATATTGTCCTTCTCCTCCGCCGATAACCATTCTCCGTTTGCAAATTTCAACTGTTGCAAATCCGCCCCCATCTCCGTCTTCCTGCTTTCTAACTCATCCAATCGAAGTCTAAATAACCCCTGAACAGACTTCTGTTTCGCCCATAAACTATCAACATGCTGTTGCATTAGCCCCCTCTCTTCTTCCGAAGCCTTATCAGAACTGAATTGGCAAGCGGAGAATAGCAAAAAAATAAATACCAAAAACCAAGTATTTTTCGGACATTTGCCCATTAATACAGCTACTTTATGCAACATCGCACAAAGATAAGAACTGCAAAACAGATAACCTTCATTCGTTCTGTCTTTTGGCTGGGGTTAACCGCTTTTGGAGGCCCACAGTTGCATCTACCTCATTTTAAACGCAGATTAGTAGATAAACATCGCTTTATCTCGGCAGAAGAACTTTCGGAAATAAACGCATTCTGTAGCATTCTACCTGGCCCATCTACCACTCAAACTATAACTTCCATTGGGATGAAATTAGGTGGTCCATTGTTAGCCATTTTGGCGCTAACTGCTTGGGCAATACCGGGCGCTATTTTAATGTCTATCATTGCTTTATCACCTAAATTCCTAGGATCCAACGAACTGCGTTTCATGCAACCCATGGTGGCTGCTTTTTTGGTTTATGCTGTCCTTAGTATGTTCCCGTGGATTAAACGTAGTAAAATCAATTACTCAATTTTTGGAATCTGCGGTATTGCCGGATTTGCATTAAATACACCGCTAGTCTTCCCGTTTGGTGTTTTATTAGGTGGCATAACCAGTGCCTTTTTTAATCACTACGAACTCAGCGCTATACCCAAACATCCACAAAAACCCATCGTCTGGAAAAACCTTATTGCCGTTGGCGGATTATTCATCTTTTTTGGTGGTATTGGTTTATTGTTATCTCATAACGAACAATTTCTAGATATCGCCAAACCCATAGTTTTACTAGAAAACACCTACCGAATTGGTGCCCTTTCCTTTGGTGGGGGCAACACCATGGCGGCAATGAGTTATGAGCAATATGTTCAATACCATCCTCGTTTAACACCTCAAGAATTCAACACCGGTTTAGGATTATTACAAGCATTACCAGGACCTAATTTCAATTTCGCCATTTACCTAAATACCTTGGCCATGAAAAACTATCACTTTAATTTCTTGGGTCAATTATTAGGCAGCATAATTGGATTGGTAGCCATATTTTTACCGGGTACCTTAATGGTATTCTTTGCCTATCCTATTTGGAACACCTTAGCACATTACCGTAAAATCAGACTGGCTTTGGATGGAATTTTTGCCGCCTCCGTGGGATTTATCTTAACGGCATGTCTGCTAATCAACCAACACTTCATTCAACAACAGATTCATCAAATTAGCACCCATCCCAATTGGATGAATGCTACTAATATCGGGATTTTCTCCCTTTCACTGCTTGCTCTATACACCAAAAAGGTACATACTCCCTTCATCGTTTTATTTGCGATACTCGTTGGATGGTTAATGCCCATCTAATTGCAATTCGATATATTTGTACTAAATGATTTCGTTGAGAAAACACCTTACTTCAACGCTCCTACCTATCGCACTATTGGTAATTTTCGGATTCAATACATCTGTCAATGCCCAACCCATCAAACCCAACCCAAACAACCCCTATATTTTATTCACCGGCCTGGTTTTAACTTCCGATTCCCTAAAAGCAATTCCTTACGTTGTTATTAGAAATAGCCAATTGGGCATGTTAGGCCATTCCGATCAAAGCGGTTATTTTAACGTAATTGTGAGAAAAGGCGATACGGTGGATTTTATTCAAATTGAACAAAAACCGGTTCGACATATAGTACCCGATACCCTCACAAATTCCAGATACCACGTAGTGACGCTTATGGTTCAGGACACGCTTACCTTACCTACCATTTACATCCGAGCCATGCCGCTTAAATCCTTGTTCGACAATACATTCGTTAAACAAGAGATCGCCTCCGATAGATACGAAATTGCAAGACAAAACTTAGAAAACGAACGTAGAAAAGAAGAATTCAAACAACGTGCCCCGGATGCAGGATCTTCACAAAACTACCTAACCCAAGCAAGAGCAAATCAGCTGTATTATTACAAACAAGCACCACCACAGCTTATTTTTAGTCCCGCTGCTTGGGCACAATTTATAGAAGCGTGGAAACGTGGCGATTTCAAAAAGAAAAAACCACAAAAGCCCAACTACTAGTTAACGCCAAAATTATCTCCTATCAGCGTAAATGATTTCATTGCAGAAATACCAATTTGCAGAGAAGCTAAAAGAAACACGCAAACTCTCAATTACTTAATTGAGGAAACACTCAAATACGTAAACGCGGAAACACAAGAGAAAGCCTACCGCTAATTAATAGCCGGATTCTCTTTATAACTACTATCCTGGGAAATAGCCCTTTTAATAATAAACTCGGCCTGCTGTTCCGGTGTAACCAATCCCTTTTCCAACATCTCCAAAACAATCAACGCCTGCTTGTAAATATCGGCATAATCCTTCCCTGCTAATCGACCCGAATCTACCTCGGCCTTCAACAACCGATAATTAGCAATCGCTTTTTCGTACAGGCCCGCTTGTTCGTGGAAATGGGACGAAATCACCAACATCTCCCAGTAGGCCTGACCTTTCGGCTTATAAGTATCTAAATAGTATTGGGACCACTCCGAAGCTTTAAATACCCAGTTTTTTCGTTCCGCAATCCGAAAACTCGCAATCGTCATCGGACCTGCATCTGCATGCTCTGGAAAATCTCTTACAAACTTCATCATCACCGTGGCTGCTGAATCGGGCAACGAATCCCATTGCAACTTTTTAACGTGATTCATGTAGGGTACAACCTTTTTGTATTCGCGATCGATTTTTGCTTCGCAACCCATCAATCCCACTACTAAAAAAGCCAATCCCAACCATCTCCCAATTCCCCAATTTGCGCTAAATTGTTTCATACTTTTACTGTTTTCAAAGATACTATCGCAGATTTAACATACTTCAATCAATTGTGAAAAACTCAAGGACTATTTCAAATTTTCAATACGTAATATTGCATATATGAGCCAGGAAGTTAGGTACACCGAAGATGAAATCATAAGTCTTGATTGGAAAGACCATATTCGGTTAAGACCCGGTATGTATATCGGCAAATTGGGCGATGGAACCGCGGCCGATGATGGCATCTATGTATTGGTGAAGGAAATTCTTGACAACTCCATTGATGAACACGTGATGGGCCATGGCAGAAGAATCGATATTCAAATCGATGAAAAACGAGTAAATGTTCGAGATTATGGCCGAGGAATTCCCTTAGGAAAGGTGATTGATTGTGTTTCAAAAATCAACACCGGGGGTAAATACGATTCCAAGGCATTTCAAAAGTCAGTAGGGTTAAACGGGGTGGGTACCAAGGCGGTAAATGCCTTGAGTAATTACTTCATGGTCCAAAGTTTTCGGGATGGCAAATCCAAAAAAGCAATATTCGAAAAAGGATTTTTGATAGACGATGTTCCCGAATTTGAAACCACAGACCAAAATGGAACCGCAATCTCATTTGAACCCGATGCTTCCATATTTAAAAATTACCGATTTATCGGGGGATTTTTAAAAGAACAAATAAAAAATTACACCTACCTCAATTCCAATCTTACCATTAAATTCAATGGGGAATCCTTTGCTTCACGCCGAGGATTATTGGATTTGTTAGAACATAAAGTCCCAGCTGAAACGGCCCTTTATCCCGTTATTCATTTAAAAGCAGAAGACTTTGAAATTGCTTTCACCCATACAGACAGTTACGGGGAAGAATATTATTCCTTTGTAAACGGTCAGTACACAACCCAGGGTGGTACTCATTTGGCCGCATTCCGAGAGGCAATCGTAAGAACTGTTAGAGATTTTTATAAAAAGGAATTTGATGGCTCCGATATCCGTGGCTCTATAACCGCTGCCGTAAGTATCCGAATAATTGAACCCGTTTTTGAAAGTCAGACCAAAACCAAATTAGGTTCTACCGATATGGGCCCAGAGGGACCATCCATCAAAACTGGCATGATGGATTTCGTGAAGAAACATGTTGACGATTACTTGCACAAAAATCCAACCGTTGCCGATGCATTGCTCAAAAAAATCTTGCAAAACGAGCGGGAACGCAAAGACATGGCCGGTGTGCAAAAATTGGCAAAAGAGCGTGCAAAACGAGCCAATTTACACAACAAAAAACTCCGCGATTGCCGATACCATCTACCCGATACCAAACAAGAAACCCGATTCGATACAACCCTATTTATTACGGAGGGAGACTCAGCGAGTGGCTCCATTACCAAAAGCAGAGACCCTAATCTCCAAGCAGTTTTTAGTTTACGTGGAAAACCACTGAATTGCTTCGGCCTAAAGAAAAAAATCGTATACGAGAACGAGGAGTTCAACCTGTTACAACATGCATTAGATATCGAGGAGAGTTTAGAAAATTTACGATATAATCGAATAGTGATAGCAACCGATGCGGACGTGGATGGAATGCACATTCGTTTGTTGATGATGACCTTTTTCTTGCAGTTCTTCCCCGATTTAGTGAGAAACGGGCATTTATACATTCTACAAACCCCCTTGTTTAGAGTTAGAAACAAGAAGGAAACAATCTATTGCTACTCCGATGAAGAACGAAGAAACGCCATTGCCAAATTGGGTAATAAACCAGAAATCACACGATTTAAAGGATTAGGAGAGATTTCGCCAGACGAATTTGCTGGATTCATTGGTGGAGACATACGTTTGGAGCCGGTGATTTTGAACCAAGAATCCAACATCGAAAAAATGTTGAATTACTTCATGGGTAAGAATACCCCAGAAAGACAAGAATTCATCATCGATAACTTGGTTGTAGAAAAAGACACCGAACCCGAAATCATCCAAACGGTCTTGGAAACTGCTTAATCATTTCTACTACTTCACTCAATTAAAGTTCAACTTTTACGGTACGATAAAAAGAAAGGGCCGCCCAACGAGCAGCCCTTTCTTTTTATAGGTGTTCCTCCAAGTATCTCACAAAGAGGATCTCTCAATCTATTAATAACGGTATTGGTCTTTTTTGAATGGTCCAGCCACCGTTACACCGATATAATCGGCTTGCTCGTTGGTTAATTCTGTTAATTCAACACCAATTTGATCCAAATGCAAACGAGCTACTTTCTCATCCAAATGCTTAGGCAACACATATACGTCGTTGTTGTAAGCAGCAGCATTGTTCCAAAGTTCCATTTGAGCCAATGTTTGGTTGGTGAAACTATTACTCATCACAAAACTAGGGTGAC
>CAYUNO010000127.1:0-6925 GCA_964446075.1 uncultured Flavobacteriaceae bacterium
TACATTTACTTATAAAATTCAGAGCTCCCATAAATATCGTTTGTTGGTGATTATGCCCGATGGAAAACAAATAAAATCTGTATGTACCGTTCCTCCTTCAATGAAAGCTGCCGATTGGGTTGTGAATAGTTGGAGTTTTAAAGGCGATACTAACCAGTTTGGAGAGCAAGTGTATCGGTGGAATACCAATTTGGAATACAAGGGTGCCGTAAATGGATTTTATTATCAGCCGTTGTTTTCATTTCTTGAAGGAGTTTTTTTCTATGAGGGTAAAACGTGGACGGATCCCGGATTCTCGCTTCAAAAACAAGGAAACGAACCGTTGCAGTTTATAGATCGTGGAACTTCGTGGTCTATGATGGGTACAGGAGGGACGGGTATGGTTGAAGATTTGTATTTGATGGCGTGGGTGTACGATCAGCCGTACCAAGATTATTTCCGCTCTCAGTTTTCTGATGATGGTAATCCATTTGCTGAGCCTACCTTATTGCATTCCAATTTAGAAGGCAATGCTTTGGGCGTTTTTTGTGCCTACGACTTTGAAGAAATGCTGATTCCGTTGAAATAATTTCTACAAAATTAGCCATGTGGATTCTTTGATTTGTTGCGGGAATCTATCTGAGCGATTTTGCATCAGTTATGTTGGATGCTTTTTTTACCCCAGTTGACGAGCGAATATGGGCCCCCTTTCGTGATCAAAAACAATGTGTTGGCGGCAGGATTCATGTCCATGGTAAGTCGTTTCCGAAGTTAAAAAAAGTCAAATTAGCATTACTGGGTATTGGCGATGATGCCGATGCCGTAAGAAAACAGTTTTATGGGTTGATGTGGCGGTTTGGAGTACTGGAAATTGCAGATTTGGGAAACTTAGTATTGGCAGAAGAGGAGAAAAATAGGCAGTTTGCCTTAAGTGAAGCGGTGGGTGAGTTGCTAGAAATGGGGATTACCGTTATAGTTATTGGCGGGAATAATTCCTATACCTATGGACATTACAAAGCATATAGGCAATCGATTGAGGCGGTTGAAATTGTTCAAGTTACTCCCGGTGTTGATTTTGATGAGACTACTGCATTACGCCAAATTTTAGTAGATCAACCATCCAATTTATTCAACATAGATTTTCTAGCCACTCAGGGTTATTTCATTTCTGAGGAGACAGCCGCGATGCTAGAGAAGATGTATTTTGAAAATCATCGTTTGGGAGAGGTTAGGGATAGAATTGAAGAAACTGAACCAATATTGCGAAGTGCTCATTTGCTGCAATTTGATTTAAGTGCCATTCGTTGTAGCGAATTTCCTGGATCTACATTGAGAAGTCCCAACGGACTTTATGCCGAAGAAGCAGTTAGGATTGCTCGATATGCTGGAGTTTCTAATAAATTATCGTCAGCCTTTTTTTATGGGATGGATTTGGCTGCGGATGACGATGTTTCACCATTACTGTTAGCCCAGATGATTTGGTATTTTGTAGACGGTTGGGTGAGTAGATACCACGATCACCCTGTGGTAGATTCGTCTGATTTTGTTATTTATAGAAATCGATTGAGTAGCACTGGGCACGAAATAATTTTTTACAAGAGCAGTAAAAGCAATCGTTGGTGGATGTTAATTCCTCATCCATATGAGGCTTTAAATTTATTTATTGGGTGTTCGTATCGTGATTATGAAATGGTATGTGCTGATGAAATGCCGGATCGATGGTGGCGTGCTTATCAGCGCTTGATGTAATAAAAATTACAACAATCAACACAATTGCGGACAATCATTGTTCTATTTGAGAACACAAGACGTAAATTTGCAGAATTATTATGAGCGAAGGTTTTCACACTCTTAAGGTAAAAAATGTTGTTAAAGAGACAGCGGATGCAACAACTTTTTATTTTGATATTCCTGCGGACTTGTCCGAGGCATTTTCTTATACACCAGGACAGTATTTTACATTTGAGACCATAATCAATGGTGAAAAAGTACGTCGTAGTTATTCTTTATGTACCTATAGTGGAGTGGATTCAGACCCAGCAGTGACCATAAAGCGCGTTGAAGGTGGGAAAATGAGTAATTTCATGAACGACACGCTATCGATTGGTTCTGAAATATTGGTAATGCCGCCGATGGGTAAGTTTACTATGACTCCAGACGCGAGCAGATCAACTCATTATGTTCTATTTGGCGGGGGTAGCGGTATAACGCCTCTCATGGGAATTGCCAAAGCGGTGTTGCATCATGAACCCAATAGTCAGGTGACATTGGTATATGCAAACAGGAATCCTGATTCTGTAATATTCAAATCTATCTTAGCAGAAATGGAAAAATCTTGGAGTGGTAGATTCAAAGTGCTTCATAACTATGATTCAGCACCATTGACTTGGTTTGGTTTAAAGGGAATGCTCAACACGGATAAGGTATCAACTATCGTAAAGTCAAAAATTGGTGGTCCTTTCGATACATACCAGTATTTTATTTGCGGACCATCGGGTATGATGGATGTGGTAAAATCTGGTTTACAGACTTTGGGTGTTTCTGGCGATCGCGTTCATACAGAATATTTCACGGCGCCAACTTCATCCAGCAATGAATCCAAGCCAAATCAGGAGACGGATTTTTCGGGTACTTCGGAAATTACTTTAACCGTATACGGTAAAACACATACTATTACCTGCGATCAAAATACCACCGTGTTGAACGCGGCGATGAAACAAGGAATAGATCCACCGTATTCTTGTACTGTAGGGGTGTGTACAACATGCAGAGCCAAGGTGTTGGAAGGTAAATTGCACATGTTGGAGCGCGAAGGTCTAAGTGATTCTGAAATTGCTCAAGGGTATGTGTTAACCTGTCAGGCTGTTCCCCGTACTTCAACTATCACGTTAAAGTACGAGTAATAGCAATCCTCATTTTATTGAGGAAGGGTTGTATAATTTTTAATTTTTTGAAGCAACGATTGGAAATCTTCTGGGAGTTCCGAAGTAAACATCATTTTTTCACCTGTTGTAGGATGAATAAATCCAAGTTCCTTAGCATGTAGTGCTTGTCTTGGCATTAAATCAAAGCAATTTTCAATAAATTGTTTGAATTTGGGCAATGCCGAACCCTTTCTGATTTCATGTCCACCGTACAATTCATCGGAAAATAAGGGATGTCCATGTCCGGAAAAATGGGCTCTAATTTGGTGGGTTCGTCCCGTTTCCAATTCGCATTCTACCAAGGTAGTGAAATAGAAGTTTTGCAGTGTTTTATAGTGGGTAATGGCGATTTTACCGTCTTCAGGTTCTTTATAATTTTTGGATTTTCGTCTATCAGATGGATCCCTGGCTAAATAGGAAGTATAGGTGCCGATTTCGGGTTGCGGTTCACCCCATACCAAAGCCCAATACCGCCTGTGTATGCTGTGTTCGAAAAACTGCTTGGATAAGTGACTTAAGGCAAATTCTGTTTTTCCAATGACCAACAATCCGGAAGTGTCTTTGTCGATTCGATGCACTAAACCAGGCCGATGAGCTCGATTGGTTTGAGGAAGTTCGCCAAAATGATAAACTAACGCATTCACTAAAGTGCCGGTGTAATTGTTGTATCCTGGATGTACTACCATCCCGGCAGGCTTATTGATTACCAGTAAATCGTTGTCTTCGTAAACGATATTTAGAGGGATATTTTCTGGATATACGGTGGTGTCGCGGGGGGCTTCGGGCATTAATACTCGAACCGTATCGCCCGCTTTTATTTTGTAATTAGATTTAATGACTTTATCGTCTACAACTACGCAACCGGCTTCAATTGCGGCTTGAACTTTGGTTCTAGAGGCATTTGCAACTTTATGCATCAACCATTTATCGATCCGCATTGGTTCTTGCCCAGGATCTGCGATAAATTGGTAATGTTCAAATAATCCGTCTTCGTTTTCTATAAATTCCTCGTTTTCTGCCTGCATCATGGCAAAACTACGTCCAAAATATTGGGAAAGTAATTTTCCTTTAAGAAAAGCCTGAATTAAGTTGTTGAAAATTCAATTTTCCCTAAAACTAACCCTGCCCAGTGGGCTTGATTTACGATTACTGGCTTGCCAATTTTGTTAAGGACTTGATTGGGTTCCGTTAAAAGGGTATGAGTGTGTCCACCTAAAATTACGTCTACATTACTGGTTGCAGCTGCGAGTTTCAAATCGTCGAGTTTGGGGGTGTTGTATTGGTAGCCCAAATGGCTAATTACAACCACGGCATTACATCGTTTCTTGTGTTTTAAATAATCGGCCCAGTATTGCACTTTCGCAATAGGGTCTTGGTATTTAATTCCTTCCCGATTTTTTTCAGTCACAAGGTCGGTTAAATCCAATCCAACCCCAATAACACCGACTTTTAATTGGTTCACTGTGTAAATTTCGTAGGGTTTAACGATATCTTCTAAGGGGGTGTTGGTAAGGATATAATTACAATTTAGAAGATCAAATTTGGCATATTTTTTAAATGTATCGGCTAAGTGTTGTATTCCTAAATCGAATTCGTGGTTGCCCAGTGTTGTTGCTTTATAGCCAGCGATATTCATCCATTCGTACTCTACTTTTCCTTGGAAAATATTGAAATAGGGGGTGCCTTGAAAAACATCGCCACAATCTAGAAGTAAAGAGTTTTCATCTTTATGAATTTTTAGTAGGTTGTGAATGTTGATGATTCCGCCTTGTCCGGATAATTTATGATTGTTTGGAAAGGACTCTAACCGAGAATGGAAATCATTTGTATGTAATAGGGTGATTGTTTTTTTGGCAATCTTATGATTTTGGCTATCCGCGGCGGCCGCTTTCAGGATATCGGGTAATAGTAAAGCCGAGATTGCTGCTGTGGAGGATGTTTTAAGAAACTTTCTACGACTTGTTTTCATGATTTAATGCCTTGAGTTAGAAGGTTGCATCAATTTTATTCTGGGCTGCGGACGAGGGTTTATGCTTTTAGTTTTATTATACTCATTTTGAAGTCCTTGGATTAGTGCCTCTCTTACAGTAATTCCTGTATTCCATATAGGTTTCGCCTGTTTGCAAATACTATAGCCATCCCCACCTACAAGCATGTAATCGTTGATGGCAACAATGTAGTATTTTCTTGAATCGAATCTGCTGCCATTAATTATTATGTTTTCGGCTTTATTGTTATTAATGGTACACGTGGCATTAGCTAAATAGGCGCCATTTTTTGTAGCTATGTGCTGAAATAGGCTGTCGGTTTGTGCACCGGTTAGTTGGGTGATAATTAGAATATTCTCGTAGGGCATGGCTTCGAAAATATCACCCAATGAGATGTTTCCTGGAGATAAACTATTTCGAAGACTTCCGTTGTTTAGTACTGCAAAATCGCAATATTGCTCGATGTTGTTAAGGTTTGGTTTCGATTGTAAGGGATTAATTTTAAAGTAATTATTGCTAAACTCTAACATATAATCGGCGGTTAAGTTTCCTAAATTGCCGGTTGTGTATTGATTGCTAAACAGGGTATCAATGGACACTATGGGTTTAGACATTTTAATGGTTAAACTATCGTGGTAAGGTTGCAGAAAGAATGAAATGTAATTGTTGTTTTTTGTGATAATAGAATCTCGATGAACTATTATGTTTTGGCCTCGGTAATATTCAACCGGTTTACTGTTATTGCAAGAAGCAAGAAGGAAAAGAAATGTAGAAAGAAGAGGAATTTGGAGTCTTTTTTTTATTTGAGCAGTTAGGAATAGGTTCGATTTTATGATGGAAAACATGCCCATATTTAAGATTTCGCAATTTTAAGGTAAAAAATCATAGAATTGAGGGGCTTTTGTTAAGTTTTAATTACCAATGCGTTAAATAAATCACAAAAGATATATTAAAATGGCATTTTTTTCGGATTTTTGTAGGTAATATGAAGAAGTTTTTATTAATCTGTCTTTCGATTGGTGCTGCATTAAATGCTTGGTCTCAGTGTGATGAATTGTTTATTTCAGAATACGTTGAAGGATCTCGAAATAACAAGGCTTTAGAAATATACAATCCTACTGGATCTACCATTGATTTGAGCAAATATCGAATTACGCGTTGGCAAAATGGGTCTGCATCATGGACTGCACAATATTCTGATTTATTATCAGGTACATTGGAGTCTAGGGATGTAGTAGTTTGTGTCTTAGACAGACGGGACTCTACCAAAACGGGTCAGGATACTCCGGTGGTTCTTCCTTTGCGATTAAAAGCAGATTTGTTTTTAAGTCCTGTTTACACAGTAAGTTATTCGATGAGTTTTAATGGGGATGATGCGGTGAGTTTGGATAAATATAATCCGGAAACTGACAAGTGGGTACCCGTTGATATAATAGGTAAAATTGGAGAGCAGCCTAAACCAGCATGGAGTAATAAGCCTCCATACACAGGAGCAGGTACATGGTATACACAAGATAAAACATTGATTCGTAAGGATTCTGTAGTATCTGGAATTAAGAAAAATCCTTCAGTATTCAACCCAGAACTTGAATGGGAATTGAATCCTAGAGATATGTTTGATTCGTTGGGTTTTCATTATTGTTTATGCGGTTGGCCAGCAAGTACCAAAGAAATTAAGCCTATTGAGATTTCATTGTTTCCCAATCCAACTCAAGAAAAGACAACTGCTTTTTTAGGGTTTAATCTAGCAAGTGTTCGGGTAATCGATACCAAAGGTGTGGAAGTAATTATTGAGTCATCATTAAATAGTAATGAATTTAAGGATTATATTATTTGGGAGGCTAATACTACGACACTAAGTAGTGGTATTTACTTGGTTCAATTCCGTGGTACAAGGGGTGAATATGCCACTGCACGACTAATAAAGTAATGATTGTTCTCATGCCAATTTTGGTGAAACGTTTTTTGGTTACGGTTGCTTTTTTAGCAACCGTACCTGTTTTTTCTCAGGTGGTTGTAAAAGGCCAGGTGATG
>CAYUNO010000128.1:0-6866 GCA_964446075.1 uncultured Flavobacteriaceae bacterium
CAGTAGATTGGAGGAAGAGCATTGGATAACAGCATGGGTGGTTTTATGAGTGCTGAGGTAGCTCGACATATTAAAGACCAAAATATTGATTTGCCTTTCACCTTGTATGTCGTTAACAGTGTTCAAGAGGAAATAGGTCTCAGAGGCGCAGAGATGATTTCTAGAAGGTTACAACCCGATGTAGCGATTATAACTGATGTAACTCACGATACTTGTTCTCCTTTATATAATAAAAAGATTCAAGGAGATTGTAAATCAGGAAAAGGCGCGGTGGTTACTTATGGTCCAGCGGTACAGAATAATTTATTGCAATGGATAATTGGTGTTGCGAAAGAAAATGAAATCGCCATTCAGCGCAATGCTGTAAGCAGAAGTACTGGTACCGATACGGATTCTTTTGCATATTCAGGGATGGGGGTGGCTTCTGCATTGATTTCCTTGCCGTTGAAGTATATGCATACTACAGTGGAAATGGTGCATGAAGAAGACGTGGAAAGTTGCATCCAACTTATGTTAAAATCAGTTTCTGTTTTACAATCCGGACAAACCTTCTACTATTTATAGAAGTTAGACTTGTTAAATCATTAAATATAAATTATTTATGAAAAGGCACGAAGTCAAAAAGCCCAGTGTTTGGTTTTTTGTTTTAGTTTGGCCTTGGCTGAAATTAATTTCGCTTTTGCCCTTCTTTATTTTGTACAGAATATCTGATTTTATTTCATTTTTATTATACCGTGTATTGAAATATCGAATTCATGTTGTGAGAGATAATTTGAAAAGATGTTTTAAGTCTAAATCGCAACAAGAGATACAGTTGATAGAAAAACAATTTTACCAGCATTTGGGTGATCTCTTTGTGGAAACAATAAAAGGATTGTCAATTTCATCGGATGCAATGAAGAAAAGAATGTTGAATTTAGATCAGCATATTTACGATGAACTCAATAAAAACAACAAAAATAGCATAATAGTTATGAGCCATTGCGGAAATTGGGAATGGATTTGCTTGATGTCTCAATTAGCTTGTAAGCAACAAATTCAGTGCATCTATAAAACACTTAGTAATCCTGGTTTTGACTATTTGATGTTTACAATTAGAAGCAAATTTGGAGCTAACCCTGTTCCCATGGAACAGACATTGCGCGTCTTTTCATCGAATAAAGACTTGGTTACCTGCAACGCTTTTATTGGGGACCAAAACCCAAGTTCTGGTTCTTCTGCTGCGTGGGTTGATTTTTTTGGAATTGAAACAGCTTTTATGTGGGGAACAGAAAAGATTGCTAAAAAGTTTAATTGGCCAGTATACTATTTAAGCAGTTACAAGGTGAAGCGCGGATATTATCAAGCTACCACTGTGCCATTGTGTTTAAATCCAGCAGATACCGATGAAGGATATATTACGCAGCAAATTGCTCTCCATACTCAAAAAGAAATTGAAGCACAGCCTTATGCTTGGTTGTGGAGTCACAGAAGATGGAAGCACAACAAGGCTTAGTTGCGACATTAACAAATTCGATTCAAGAATACGGATAGATTAAATCTAAAACTACTTTAAATACACGTCAATAATCGATTCTTTTTGAACCGAAACCTGACCTGTTAAACCGCCTTTTATTTTTGATACAAACTTGCGCTGAGTAAAAATAACTGGTATCACCGATTGTGATTTTGCCTTGCTGTTAATAGCTGCTAAACGAGCCGCTTCCTCAATGATATCTTTTGGGTAATCCACACCTCGCTTACGAACAATTACATGAGAACCGGTAAAGTCTTTGGCGTGTAACCATAGATCGTTTTTTGACGACAATCTTAGTACTTCATCATTTGATTTAGCGTTTTTACCAATCCACAATGTAAATCCATTTATATCTATTTCTTTATAAGGTAGTGTATCGTTTTTCTTATTTGATGTTTCGTTTTTAAGTGGCTTTAATTCCTTTAACGTATTGATTTTCCTTATTTGGTACAATTCGGCTTCCAATGATTTGATGTTTTCAACAGTATGATTAATATTCTCCTCTAACTTTTGCGATTCAATGATTTCGTTTTTAGCTTTACCATAGTATTTTTTTGCATTATCCGCGGCATTCAAATCCGGATTTAACTTAATCCAAATCCGTTGTTGAGTATAATAATCTGTGACTAAAGCTTTGCTAATTCCGGGTTTCAAAGAGTGGGCATGCGCCAATATCAAATCACCAATTTCTTTGTTGCTGCGTTTTAACTTTAAATTTTCAATTCGAATATTAGACTCTTTCAGTAGTTTATGCAATTGTTGTAATCGTTGCTCTAATCGTTTAATTCTTGTGTTTTTCTGATACTGAAACAAGAAGTCTCGAAATGCATTTAAACTAGATTCTTCAAGGTGTTTTATTCGTTCATTTAAACTTTGTTCATCAATTTCAGTAACAACATTCGAAGTAATTATTTCCTCATTAAAAATAAAATCCCAATCGGATTTGTTACCTAATCGAAATATTCCACTGGGGTTAGGATGCCATGTATTTTTATCGATGTTGAATTCTTGAAGTAGTACATTACTAAACTTGCCAAACCCTTTTATCCATAATCTCTTACGAGAACTAAATTCAAAAAATAATTGACGGTCTTGATATATGGAATAAACTCCTTGAACTTTTGAATTTTCCAATTCCTTAAATTGAAGCTGTCCTTTTTTTGGATTTGTTGAAGCTAGGTCTTTTATTGATTTGAATATCAACAAGTAACCATCGCATACTTTAAATTCAATACATTGACGAAAATTCTTTTTTGCAAATTGAATATACAATGTGTCTTTGTCAAAACTCTGAGCACGCTCTATATAGGAGTCCTGAAGTGTGGCATGTAAATGCAATGCCCATTCAGAGTAATATTGGTGATTAGAAAAATCTTTTAAGCTCAGGGTAGACTTAGTTGACATATTTACAAAGTCTAACTTATCTTGTTAGAGAAACGATGGTGTTAAATACATCGGTATTTGTGAAAGCATTAATCTTTCCATTTACTTTATGGTTAAATGGTAGAAAATCTTGAATACTGGACGCCGCATTTATCTTAGGTCCGTTTAATATTAACCAACTATTTTTAGAATCAGGCGTATTGTGATCAAAAGACCCCATTTTTTTTGAAACTCCATTGCTTTTGTAATCTCTTCCGTGATCGGGTAAAATAATCCAATTTGTATTAAGAGAAAAAGATGGATTCAATGTTTGTAACTGGGAATAAAGCCAAGATATAGAATAATCCAATCGATTCATATTGATCAGTGCTTGACGAAAATCCGAGTGAGCAACATCAAGTAGGCGAGGGTGTAATACGGTTAATCTTGGTTTAAATTCCTGTATGAAGCCTAAGGCCTCGGCAAACATGGGCAATGGATCGGAAATGGTATTGTCTGATATTACACGTTGATTCGTGAAATTTTGAATTAAAAACTGGGTAGTTTTATTTTCAATCGAATCCGTTGCACCTAAAATCTTTTTTCTATTTCCTTGTAAATCATGATGGTAATAAATCCTGTCTCTTCTTTTTGCTTTCAATATCCATTGCTTGAAAAAACCTGATGATTCGTCTAAAGTAAAAACCCCGTTTGCTTTTGAAGCAGTTTGAATTTTATCAAACCCTAAAATTTCAGCTACCGCGTCGCTGTGATTGATTTGCTCAGAAAATCTATGGATAAATTTACCGGTTGATTCTAATGGATTTGTTAATATTTTTTGGTTAAGATTTTGTTTAAGTATTAGCTCTAAGTCTCTAATTGACAAATTGTTACTTTTGAACAAATTTGGCATAGCAGCCCGAGTATATAATTGATATTGTGATGGTTTTATATCAGGGTTTTCATGTTCCCATCTCAGCCCACCTCCTAAAACAATAACAATTGTGTTTTGGGTAGCTAATGGATTGATATCCTTTATCTTTTTATAGTTTTCCTGTAATAAATTGTACGCACCTTTAGTTTCATCGAAAATAATAAAACCTGCCGAAAGCAAACTAGCCGATTTAATAAAGTCTTTTCTCTTCACAGTCTCAAATTTACTAAAAGCCCAAGAAAACTTGGCTATCTACAATTCAATTTCAATGTAATAAGTTTTTTTATTTATTTCGCAGTATATTGACTCAATAATTAACAATGCCATTTTATCATAAATCAGGAGAAATTCCAGCAAAAAGACATACGCAATTTAGAAAACCTAACGGAAGTTTATACTCCGAAGAGTTGGTATCAACAGAAGGCTTTAGTAGTGTTTATTCGTTGGTTTACCATTGTCATCCGCCTACATTGGTAAAAGCGATGGGTAATCCAATCGATGTATCTCCTAAGGCCGCATTGGAAAAAAACATGCAGCACCGAAGTTTTGTTACGTTTAATACACCTGCTCAAAACGACTATATTGAAAGTAGAAAAACTTTATTGTTTAATAACGATATACATATTGGTGTAGCGGCACCTAAGGAAAGTACTACCCGTTATTATTTTAAAAATGCGGATGCAGATGAAGTGTTGTTTGTTCACGAAGGATCTGGAAAATTGCTTACGCTGTACGGTGAAATCTCATTTGAATACGGTGATTACCTAGTAATTCCTAGAGGAACAATCTATCAATTAGAGTTTGATACTTCAGAAAATAGATTACTGGTAGTTGAATCTCCCAGTCCTATTTATCCTCCAAAAAGATATCAAAACTCTGTGGGGCAGTTAATGGAACATTCGCCATACTGCGAAAGAGATATAAAATTGCCTGTGAATTTGAAAACTCATGATGAACAAGGAGATTTTCTAGTTTACATCAAAAAGCAAGGTATGTTGTGGCCGTATACGTATGCAACGCACCCGTTTGATGCAATAGGCTGGGACGGTTATTTGTATCCATTTGGATTTAGCATACATAATTTCGAACCGATAACAGGTAGATTACACATGCCACCCCCAATTCATCAAACATTTGAAGGTAGAAACTTTGTGATTTGCAGTTTTGTTCCAAGAATGTACGATTATCACCCGCAATCAATTCCAGCGCCTTATAATCATTCCAATGTTGATAGTGATGAAATCCTTTATTATGTTGATGGTGATTTTATGTCTCGTAAACATGTAGAACGAGGTATGATTACATTGCATCCAAAAGGTATTCCACATGGTCCACATCCGGGAACAGTTGAAAAAAGTATTGGAGCTAAGGAAACAAAGGAGTTGGCAGTAATGATCGATCCTTTCCACCCTTTAATGATAACTCAAGAAGCAATTAGTGTAGAAGATCCCAACTATTGGAAATCTTGGGTAGAATAACGATTTTTGTTAGGATGAGAAATTCCTATCAGATTCGAGCCACATTATTACACATTCTTATTTTTCTAACTGGATACTCAATAGCTTGGGGGCAAACTCCAGAGATTCGTAATTACCATAAGGTTGTTCGAAAAACAGAAAAAAAGCTTAATAAAAATCTTACGAATTCCTCTAATCAACTAACATTTCCACGGAAAGAAGAGGAAACTCCGTTGGGTTGGTGGATACAGGAATATGTCGCCACCATGGATCCAGCATTAGGCAAACCAACTCCGGAAGCGTTGTTTTCGGAAATGAAAAGACTTAATTCAAAATCGGTATATCAAAGAGCTCAACCAGGTGGCAGCAAAACTCAGTGGGAGAGACGTGGACCGAATAATTTGGCAGGTCGTAGCCGTTGTGTGGAATTCGACCCAACCGTAAGTTCAGGAAAAAAGGTTTGGGCTGGGGCTGTAACAGGTGGTTTATGGTATAATAACGATATAACTTCCACCACCAGTAAATGGGTTTCAGTTTCTGATTTATGGGCAAATATTACCGTTACCTGTATTGCGTTTGATCCCAATAATCCTGGTACTATGTATGTGGGTACTGGGGAAGGCTGGGGTACAACTTCGTCTAGTTCTCGTGGTTATGGAATTTTTAAAAGCACGGATTCTGGTAGATCATTTCAACATTTAACCAATACGGCAAATTACTATTATATAAATGATATTGTTGTCAGAAATGAAGCTGGTACTTCAGTAGTATATGCAGCGGTGGATGTTCTGTGGTTTGCTGGTACTTGGCACGGTGGAGCTACCACACCTGGAATATATAGAAGTACTAATGGAGGTAGCAGTTTTACAAACTTGAATATTCGACCTTCTGGACAATCATTCAATTTCGCACCTGCTGATTTTGAAATAGATTCTTATAACCGCTTATGGGTTGGGACTCGGCAAAATTCAGCTACTGGGACTACGGATAAAGGTGGTGGACGGATTCTTTATTCCGATAATGGAACTTCATACTCAGTAGCATATACATATAGTAGTGGAGCTACATCAAGAGTGGAATTGGGTGTTTCACCCAATCATTTAGCTGTATATGCAATGATTGAAAAATCGGGTAAAGCAGACACCTTAATTAAATCATTGGATAGGGGTGTAACTTGGCAAAAAATGACCAAACCAAGAGATGCAGACAACGGTATAGCAAAAACAGATTTCTCTAGAAATCAAGCCTGGTATGATTGGATAATTACCGTTAATCCCAAAGATTCAAATATTCTAGTTTGCGGAGCTATAGATATGTTTTACAGCACCAATGGGGGGAATACATGGGGGCAAGCTAGTAAATGGAGTAATAATCCCGGATTAGACAAGTTAAATTGCAGTTATGTTCACGCCGATATTCACGACTTAAAATTCAATTCCGATGGAAAAAGACTTTTGGTTGGTTGCGATGGTGGAGTTTTTTACGCATCCGATATAAATAATAATCCAACAACTAATTCCAATTGTTTGGTGCAACGAAATAATGAACTGTTAATTACTCAATTCTATTGGGGCGATATATCGCAAACAAAAGGTTC
>CAYUNO010000129.1:0-6846 GCA_964446075.1 uncultured Flavobacteriaceae bacterium
CACACCAACAATAACTTTGTAGGACTACCAATTATAAAATCGCATGTATTCGTCATTCACAAGAATCAAATCACGTCAAAATCTCTTGCGACAATTTCTGATAGTTTACTACCTGTTATTGGGTTGTATTACCCAAGTCCACGCCCAAACCAATCCCCTGGATTCCACCAAAATTGGATACAATCGGGCAAAAATGGGTCTGTATTTTAAACAAACATGGAATATCAGTAATATATGTGGCAGCGTGCGGTATCGTCTAGGAAAAAAGAACACTACTCAATTACAACTGCCTAAAATTTCCCGAAAAGATCGAAAAGACTTTGCTTTAACACGGGATCAAAAATTCGCTTATACCCCTGTTTTCCGCGATAGCTTCAATACGTTTCAATCCAATATCTGGCAAAAAGGTCAGCCTTGGGGGAATTTTCATCCCCAAAATTTAAATCAGTATTATGGGGAGACATCGGTGGAGGTAAAAGACGGTTTGTTGCATTTATACAACATCCATCAACCCAATTTATTTGAACTTCCCGAACAATCTATTTCATTTTTTAAGGAACACCATAACGATTATTTACTGGTTAAACGTGAAAATCAATCGTTGATGGACACCATCCGTAATCCTGAGAGTTTAATTAACAAATCAGCCCTCAAATTGTACGGAAGCATTCCTATGAATGTGGGTCTAATCAACACATTTCACAGTTTTTCAACTACTTATGGGTTTTTTGCGATTCGATCTAAAAATCCCCAAGGACCTGCTACATGGCCGGCATTTTGGCTCACTGGCAAACAAAATTGGCCTCCAGAAATTGATATTTTCGAGATGTACGGGGGTAAAAATGGACGTAAAATTCACACACAAACCGCAACCATCCATTTTGGTAAAATAGAAACGCATACCAAAGAGCATTTAGTTCGAAAATTTAGGCTAAAACCCAATACCGACCAAGAATTTCATATTTATTCCTGCAAATGGACTCCAAAACGCGTAGTATTCTACACAGACGGAATTAAAGTAAGATCCATTCGTTTCAATCGCTGGATGAAACAGTACTTTCAGGAACCCATGTACATCGTACTCAACAACCAAATTCAATCCCGATATTTATCCCAGTTACAAAGTTTAGGATACCCTACATCGGATTTTCAAGTAGATTGGATTCAAGTATATTCACCCCGCATTATCTTCGCATTATGAAAGGCATCGTCCTCGCAGGAGGTTCAGGAACCCGATTGCATCCATTAACCCTTGCTATGAGCAAGCAGTTGATGCCGGTGTACGACAAACCCATGATTTATTATCCATTGTCTGTGTTGATGATGGCCGGCATTAACGAAATACTGATTATCAGCACACCGCACGATTTGCCTCATTTCCAGCGATTATTGGGCACAGGGGAGCAAATTGGGTGTCGATTTGAATATTGCGTGCAACCTTCACCGGATGGTTTAGCACAAGCGTTTATATTGGGTGCCGATTTTATAGGAAATGATTCCGTTGCCTTGGTTTTGGGTGATAATATTTTCTTTGGTTCTAGATTTCAGGAAACCTTAAAGAGCAGTGTAGATCCTACGGGGGGTATTGTATTTGCTTACCATGTGAGTGATCCAGAGCGTTATGGCGTGGTGGAATTTAGCTCTGATTTGCAAGCGTTATCCATAGAAGAAAAGCCTGTTTCTCCAAAATCCAATTACGCTGTACCGGGTTTGTATTTCTACGATAATAACGTTGTTGAAATCGCTAAAAATCTGAAGCCTTCTCCTCGAGGAGAATTGGAAATTACCGATGTTAACAAAACTTATTTGGCCGATAATAAACTTCAAGTTCGAATTCTTGAACGCGGAACGGCTTGGCTAGATACAGGAACATTTGCATCGTTAATGCAAGCCGGTCAATTTGTTCAAGTAATTGAAGAACGACAAGGCTTGAAAATTGGTTGTATCGAAGAGGTAGCCTGGAGACAAGGTTTTATTAGCAGCGAGCAATTGTTGAAAGTAGCCCAACCCCTCAAAAAGAGCGGTTATGGTAGCTACTTAGAGAAAATTGTAAACCTGTAACGATTTATTCCTCTGTAACAAGAACTCTCCATTTCCTCGGTTAAGAGCTGTGAATTGTTTAATCGTTCTTAAAAAGGACGAAATTTATATCCTTTTGACAAAAAACAACTTTGCAGTTATTAAATCGCTTTGATAAGGTAATATTGCTTTTTACCTTTTTGAGCAATCAGGTACTTACCATGTAATAATTTATCGGAAGAAACTACCAAATTTGGATCTGTTTCTTTGGTTTTATTGAATGCAAAACCGTTGGATTGGATCATCTTTCTTGCCTCACCCTTACTCGGGAAAATTGTAGTATTTACAGCCAATAAATCTAAAACGGGAATTCCATTTTCTAAATCGGCTTTAACAACTTCAAACATTTCCATTCCTTCCAAAGATGCCTCCAAGGTTGTCAAGTCCAACCCCATCAAATCTTCGGCTGAACCATTTCCAAAAAAGATTTGGGTAGCTTTAACAGCCATGTCTAAATCTAGCTGGGAATGAACTCGAATCGTCATTTCTTCGGCCAATGCCTTTTGAACAATTCTTAAATGTTCGTTTCCAATAGAATCTTGAATGATTTGTTCAATTTCTGCTCTGGATTTTAATGAATAAATCTTTATGAATTTAATTGCATCTTCATCGGCTACATTCAACCAGAACTGATAGAATTTGTAGGGCGATGTTTTCTTGGGATCCAGCCACACATTTCCACCCTCACTCTTACCAAATTTAGTACCATCGGACTTGGTAACCAGCGGTGCAGTTAAAGCATACGCTTCACCACTTTCCATGCGTCTAATTAGTTCTGTACCCGTTGTAATATTACCCCACTGATCGCTACCTCCCATTTGCAACTTACATCCTAATTCGCGGTATAAATGCAAAAAATCATATCCTTGAACCAATTGATAAGAAAACTCAGTAAAGGAAATTCCCCCGCTTTCTAAGCGGTTTCTAACACTGTCTTTTCCCATCATATAACTTACCGTAATGTGTTTACCCACATCGCGTATAAAGCCTAAAAAGCTCCAATTTTTAAACCAATCGTAGTTATTCACCAACAGCGCGCCATTTTCAAAGGTGCCGAAATCGATAAACTTCTCTAACTGCTTTTTTTGGCAATCGATATTGTGTTGAATCGTTGCTTCGTCCAATAGCTTTCGCTCGTCTGATTTTCCACTAGGATCACCCACCATTCCGGTAGCACCACCCACTAAAGCAACTGGTCTGTGGCCTGCTCGTTGAAACAACATCAACTGTGTAATTGGTACTAAATTACCGATATGAAGAGAATCTGCCGTTGGATCAAAACCCACATAACCAGTAACACGCTCCTTGTTTAATAACTCCTCTGTACCTGGCATGATATCGTGCATCAATCCACGCCAGCGCAACTCTTCTACAAAATCAAAATTCGGTTTAAACGACATATTTTTATTCTTTTTCCCTGTTACCGATGATGCTTGAAATTTTCTCCTTCAACTCATCGGCCTGTTCTTCATCCAATCCACTTAGCTGAAAAGAAACTACCTGTGCGGTTTCTTTAAGCATGAAATTAATTTCAAATTCCAAATAATCAATCCGTTGTAGATAGGACCAGGGTATGTAATTGTATCTAGAAAAGAAATGTTGTCTCCATCCTATACCGGTTTCATCTACTTCAACAAAATACTCACCGGCTCTCTTTTTATAAATCCAAAGGATAATAGGAATTACTACTGCTAACCATACCAATCCTCCTCCATAACCAAACAAATGATTGTGCGCACCCCAACCAAACAATGAGGCTATAGACATAACAATTAAGGCCGGGGTTTCAGCACGACGTTTTGGAATTTCAAACCGAAGTTTGTCCATATTAGATTTTTACAAATCGCTTTACCTTACTTCCGTTAGAACAGAAATAGATACCTGGGGTTAACAAACGAGTATCGATGACCAAATGAGTATCGTCTTGTGATTCAATGACAACGTCAATTTTTCTTCCCATTGCATCCATTATCATTGCATTTTTTATGGAATTTTCATTAGTTAAATTAACAAGCAATCTGTCATTCACTGGATTAGGCATAATTTCGAAATCAGCAGATACATTGGCAAAATCTACCGCATTCATACCATTCACTTTCATTGTAAAATTCCTAATAGTATCCACACGATTGTAAGGCAAAGCACCACCAATTTTTGCAAAAATGGTAATAACCATCTTCAAGGGATATGTGCCTGCCTGAGTTGGAGTACCAGAAAAATTAACGCAACTTGGCTTTGTAGGGAAAAAGACGCAACTATTATTTAAGCACTGGTGGGTGATTCCTGGAGGTAGTCCGATTACCGCTTTTAATACCGTAGAATCGATTACTACTGCTTGACCAAAAACCGTGGTATCCTTAATAGATAATATAGTAGTAGTTGCGGAATATGGCTTATCCTGGTCTGCCTCAGGGAAAGTAGCAGGATAAAACCCTGGCACCGTTATATTCCCATCGGGGGTACACTGAGCACTGGCTATGTTTACACCAACCATTGCTATAAACGTACAGAATATTAATAATGAAGTCTTTTTCATAGTGCGAAGATAATTGTTCGGGTGGGAAATTTAGTCGAAAATGTAAACAGGAAGACTACTTAGATGGGAACACCTTTTTAAGTAGATGATTAGAACTAAAAACCAAGTAATGTACGAAACCAAACCAAACTATCATTCCTCCAATTCCTTGCAATCTAAATCCTTGCCAACTCAATCGAACGATTGTTGGAAGTGCTTCTAAAAACAACAAATTCCCCATCAATATACCACCCAGTACAAAAACTACTTTATGAGCGATTGTTAATCTAATTTGTCCATCCACCCAATCTTTAACCACCAAAGCAACTATAGGCAATTGAAGCATCAAGGAATAATCGCGTTGGTGGGGAAATGCGATGGGTACCACACCAAGGAATAACGCCATTTGCCAAAACGACTTGTTTTCATAATTCCCTTTTTCAATGATTTTTAGACCCATCCAGGATAAAAACAACACCAATAATCGGAATGCTTGAGTTGACCAGAACACCTCTATATGACTCCATTGAAAGCTCTGAATTGTTGCCTCGCCCGGAACATACAAGGAAGTCATGTACTTAGTTACCAATGCTCCAAAATCCACAAATCCGCCTTCGCCTACTTCTACTATATGACTACCAGAAAATGGATTGATGTTATAAAACCAACCTTTTATCATTTCTACATGGTAATCAAATGGCAAATACCCAAAAGGTACAATTGCCAACAATACTGTTAGAAAAACGACTGTAAAAAAGGCACGCCATTGTTGCTGAAGAAAATACTGTCCCAAAATAAAAATGGGAAGCACTTTGATGTTGATCCCCAAAGACATAGGTAACAAATTCTTTACACTCGGCGTTTCTGGATTTCTAAAGGCTCTTAAAACACCCCAAACTACCAATATTGTCATTTGCCCATATAACACATTAAGAAAGCACCATCGCCATGTAAGAAAGGCGAGCACACCCCAAAACCAAACTTTTTTCTTGGGTGACGCAAAAGTAAATTTCTCATTTATCAGCTTGGCAATATCCCAAATCAACCAAACCATGAATAAGCCCCAAATCAGTTTGAGCACTATGATTGAAAACGGAATCTGCTCTGGTAAAAACGGGGTATTGGGTAGTAAGGTAAAGGGCAGCAAGGCAGTAGCAAACAACGGACTATAGTAGTATTTCAGAATCCAACCTTGCGAATTATAACCTGGATTGTACAAATTTTGGAGCGATGCCAATCGCTCAGCCGCAGAAAAAAACAAATTCAAATCGTTTGAGGTACTAACCGCTCGCAGAAACGGCCAAAGTAATAGAAGTGCAAACAGGCCTCCAATTATTTTTAGTTTTTTTCTGGGATTTTCTTCGGATGACATGGTTGCGCGAAAATAGGAATCAAATTGTTTACTTTGATTTTCTTCTGTGAAACAAACCAACTAATTTCGCACCACGCTGGCCCTGTAGTTTAATGGATAAAACGAGCGTTTCCTAAACGCTTGATATGGGTTCGATTCCCGTCGGGGCTACTAATTAATTTTTCTGATTTTCTTTAAAAATTTATTTAAGATTAATAAATTCTAGAATTGATATGTAATTTTGGGATATATGAAAACTAAGAATTTAATTATCGCAGGTATTTGCATTTTAAATTTAGGTCTTGCAACGACGCTGAGTGCGCAATCAAAAAAAACACCTGCAAAAAAGCCAGCTAATCCAACAACTAAAAATTCTACCTCAACAACTAAAACCACACCCTCTAGTAATACCACTACTTTAACCTCACCACAAACCAATACAACAACATCTAATACACCGAGTAAATCCTCACTGCAAATTGGTCAAGAATACCAAGGTGGATTTATAATTATCTTGAATTCTGATGGAAAAAGTGGAGTAGTTGCCGCCAAAACAAATTTGAGTTCGCCAATGAAATGGGATGATGCTAAACAAGCTTGCGTTGGACTTAACCAAGATGGATATAATGATTGGAGATTACCTACAATGAAAGAGTTATCCGCCATATATAGTAAACTACAAAACAACAACAAAGGTTCGGTTGTAAAGGGCACCTATTTAAGCAGCGATGTTGTAATTGGTGATTTATTTGTGAATGCTTACCTTATGGATGGAATGGTGGGAATCAATACTATGGTTGAAAAAACAGCAGCTCAGTTAATACGCCCCGTCCGATCTTTTAAATAACTAACGGTGGTATCGGGTTGGGTAGATGACCTGAGTACTTTTCTCATTAGGCAT
>CAYUNO010000130.1:0-6799 GCA_964446075.1 uncultured Flavobacteriaceae bacterium
AGTTATGTAGTTAATGGTGTAAGTGTTGAAAAAGGAGACGAGGATTATCAATTAGCTCAAACACAAACTCACCATTCTATTGAGGGTAGAGATATCGTTAGAGAGTCTACTTTTGAAGCTTGGAAGAAGAATCCAAAAGCCGGTAACGATAAACCAAAGCCTCACATTTATACAATTTGGGAAAAAGCCGAATACAGAAAAGATGGAGCTCCCAATCATTTATGGGCTATGGCCATCGACCTAAATGCTTGTACCGGTTGTGGTACTTGCGTGGTTAGTTGTTCTATTGAGAATAACGTTCCGGTTGTGGGTAGAGATGAAATTCGTTTGCGTCGCGAAATGCACTGGATTCGAATAGATCGTTATTATTCATTCAATACTAAAAACGAAGCTCTAACTCGTGAAAAAGAAATTGCTAAAGTGGATGGAGCTGATAATGGAGAGTTTGCACATTGGGAAAATGTTGAAGTTATCCATCAACCAATGATGTGTCAGCATTGTGCAGCAGCACCTTGTGAAACAGTTTGTCCGGTATTAGCGACTACACATAGTTCAGAAGGCTTAAACCAAATGACCTATAACCGTTGTATCGGTACTAAATATTGCGGTAATAACTGTCCTTATAAGGTAAGAAGATTCAACTGGTTCCGTTATAACGATAACGATAACTTTGATTTCCATTTCAATAATCCATTGGGTAAAATGGTTATCAATCCTGATGTTACTGTTAGAACACGTGGTGTTATGGAAAAATGTTCTTTCTGTGTTCAACGAATCCAGGAAGGCAAGTTAAAGGCAAAGCGTGAAGGAAAATCTCCAAACGAAGTAGAAGTTAAAACTGCTTGTATGAAGGCTTGTCCATCTAATGCAATCGTATTCGGTGATTTACATAATCCGAATAGCGAGGTAAGTAAGTTGTACAAAAACGAAAGAGGATTTACTGTTCTAGATGAATTAAACGTTCAGTCCTCTGTTATGTACATGACGAAGATTCGTAATAATGATAATGTCTAACCCCAAGCAATCTACATCCGAATGATACACGATTCAATAATTAGGGACAGATTGGTTACTGGCGACAAGACCGCCGCTGATGTAACCCGCGACATAGCGCGCCCTATTTTAAACAAACCATCTACCTCTTGGAAAATTGGATTCTCTTTATCCATTGTTTTCTTAGGGATTTTTGTAGCCAGTTTATTTTACACATTATGGACAGGTATTGGTGTTTGGAACATCAACAAATCCGTAATGTGGGGTTGGGATATTACTAACTTTGTATTCTGGGTAGGTATAGGTCACGCGGGCACACTTATTTCTGCCGTTTTGTTATTATTTAGACAAAAATGGCGGATGAGTATTAACCGTTCAGCAGAAGCAATGACAATCTTTGCTGTTGTTTGTGCGGCAATGTTCCCTGTATTTCACATGGGTCGAGTTTGGGTTGGTTACTGGGCTTTGCCTTTACCAAACGGATTTGGTTCGTTGTGGGTGAATTTCAACTCTCCTTTGTTATGGGACGTGTTTGCGATTTCTACCTATTTCTCGGTTTCTTTATTGTTCTGGTATATTGGTTTAATTCCTGATATCGCAACAATTCGTGATAAAGTTAAAGGAAAGACCGAAAAAGCGATTTATGGATTTTTCTCTATGGGTTGGACTGGAAGTACAAGGACTTGGGCACGTTATGAATTGGTCTCTCTAATTTTAGCTGGTTTAAGCACACCTCTAGTATTATCAGTACACACTATTGTATCTACTGACTTTGCTACATCAGTAATTCCTGGATGGCATACTACTATCTTCCCTCCATACTTTGTTGCTGGAGCTATTTTCTCTGGTTTTGGTATGGTGGCTACATTGTTGGTTGTTGCTAGGAAAGTAATGAATTATGAGAACTACATCACAATTGGACACTTGGACGCTATGACTAAGATTATCATGGTAACGGGTTCTATTGTGGGTATAGCGTATTTAACGGAGTTCTTTATTGCATGGTACTCTGGAGTAGAATACGAGCAATACGCTTTTATTAATCGTGCTTTTGGTCCTTATTGGTGGGCATATTGGAGTATGATGAGTTGTAACTTGATAGCTCCTCAGGTATTCTGGTTCCGTTGGGCAAGAACTACACCTTGGTTTATATTCATTATGAGTATTGTGGTAAACGTGGGTATGTGGTTTGAGCGTTTCGTAATCATTGTTACCTCATTGCATCGTGATTACTTACCATCAAGTTGGGTTATGTATGCTGGATCATTAACAGAAATAGGCTTGTTCTTGGGTACTTTCGGTATCTTCTTTACTTGCTTCTTCTTATTTGCTAAATATTTGCCTGTGATAAACATGGCTGAAGTTAAATCAATTCTTCGCAATCGCGAATAATAATAAAGGAATCACCATAATGGGAATTTTGGATAAAAATTTAAGCCTACGTAACCGCAATAAAATGTTGGTTGGCGTGTGGGAAGACGAAGACAGTTTAGTTGCTGCTACTTCTGAGTTGGTGCACAACGGTGTTAAGATTCATGATGTATATACACCTTACCCGGTTCACGGTTTGGATAGAGTTATTGGGGTTAGAAGAAGTAAATTGGCTAGAGTAGCGTTTTTCTGCGCTATGACGGGATTTACTTTAGTTACTACCATGATTTGGTATATGTATGTGCACGATTGGCCCATGAATATAGGTAACAAACCTGTAAGGTTTACTCCAAGCTGGGCTCCAGTGATGTTTGAAGGTACTGTACTTTGCACTGCTTTTGGTATGGCGTTCTTCTTCTTCTGGCGTAATAGATTAGTTCACGGAATTAAAAATGAATTATTGGATGATCGTCAAACTGATGATCGTTCAATAGTGGCCGTTGAATTAACTGAAAGTTCTGATCAAAAATCAATTTTAGAGACTATGAGAAAACATAATCCCGTTGAATTGAGAGAGTTTCACAACGGTGTTCAAACCACCATCTAATTTGTAATCTACTAATGAACAAAAAATATTCATTCGTTATTGGTGCCATAACTGCGGCTACATTAATCAGTAGTTGTGTTAGTCGTGGTAACAATCCTGGTTGGGAATATGCCCCAGACATGTATTATTCCAAAGGCTATGAAGCTTACAATCAAGGCGATTCTAATGTTGTAAATCCTTATGGAATGAACATGAGAGAGCCTGTTGCAGGAACTGTAGCTATTGGTAAATTGGATTACAAATATCCATTTGAGAATAATGGTGAAGGGTATGAAAAAGCTGGTGAGTTTTTAAAAATGCCTGAAGGAGTAACTTTGGAAGATGGTCGTGCAGCTTATATGTATGGAATTTACTGCTCTCCTTGCCATGGCAATAATGGTAACAACGATGGTCCTGTATTCAAGCGTGTATCTACATTGAAGCCTGCATGGAAAGGATATGGTGACGCTGCTATCATGAATCTTGCCGATGGTAAAATTTATCATACTTTAACTTATGGTAAGAACAATATGGGAAGTCATGCCTCGGTATTAACCCCAGCAGATCGTTGGAAACTTGTTAAATATGTAAAATTCTTGGGATCTCAAAATGGTGCAGTTGCTACCGTTGCTCAAGATTCAACTTCAACTACTAAATAATTGAACTAATCATGGGACACGGACATCATATTGAAATCAAACAAGAACAATATACTTTTTCCCCAAAAACAAAAAGATTTACCATAATATTAATGGTATTAGGCATTGTGTTAGCGGGAATAGGAATTGCTAATTTAAACAACGATTCACACACTGCAGCGTCTGAGCATAAAACAGAAACTGCTGTAGCGTCGCATGATTCGCATTCCAAAGCAAATAGCGAACATGTATCAACTGGACATGATGATCACGCCGAGCATGGAAACGTGCCAAATGAGCAATTTGGACCTCGTGCAGAATATCACAGTCTTAACAAACCCGCAACAACTCGTATTTATGCAAATTTATTAGTAGCAGGATATTTCTTTTTGATGATATCTCTTGCTGCGTTATTTTGGTATGCTATTCAATACGTTGCAAATGCCGGTTGGAGTGCAGCTATTAAGCGTGTGCCTGAGGCGGTTATGACCTTTATACCAATCCCACTAATAGTAGTATTAGTTGTTTTGTTCTTAGATAAAGATAATATTTACCACTGGGCTCATTACGAACATTTACACCTTAAACCTGAGGACGCTGGATTTGATAAAATCTTAGATGGTAAGTCTGGTTTCTTAAATTCTACCATGTTATTTGCTTTCCCAGCAGTATTGGTTACGATTTGGTATTTACTAAGCAGAAAACTTCGTTCGTTATCTATTCAAGAAGATTCTGCAGCTAAAGGCGATGTGTCTTTCTTTAAAAGAAGTATTCGTTTTAGTGCAACCTTTGCTGTAATTTTTGGATTTACAATTTCCATTATAGTTTGGTTGTTAGTAATGAGTGTTGACTCACATTGGTATTCAACTATCTTCGGGATATATAATTTCATAACCCATTGGGTGTCAGCAATTACAATTATGGCTATTATCATATTGTATTTGAAGAAAGAAGGTTATCTTGGAATAGTAAATGCTGAACACATGCATGATTTAGGTAAATTCATGTTCGCCTTTACCGTATTTTGGGCTTACATTTGGTTGTCTCAGTATTTATTGATTTGGTATGCACAAATACCAGAAGAGATGTACTACTATCAAATTCGTTGGGAAGAATACCACAACAACTTTATCATAAACTTTGCATTATGTTTTGTTGTTCCATTTTTGGGATTGTTAATGCGCAGCGCTAAAAGAAATCCAGTTGTAATGACGGTAATAGGGTCAATTTTAGTACTAGGTCATTATCATGACGTATGGTTCATGGTGTTTCCTGGAGTGTTTGGTCCTGGAATGCAAATTGGTTTCCTTGAGATTGGTACATTCTTATTTTTCTTAGGTTTGTTCTTATTCTGGGTTTTCACTGCATTAACCAAACGTGGACTAATTGCTATAAACCATCCTTACTTGGAGGAGTCTGTTTACCACGATACCGGGGTCTAATTAAATTATTCTAATAAATATCAAAGGCCGTCAATATTGACGGCCTTTTTTGTTCATACAAATTATAAAACTAATTTAGGAAAACAAAAAGAAGATTGCTCGTATAATTATTAATACCGTTTTATGATTTTCTTAATAATTAGATTGTAAAAATTGAATTATACATAATGCATTGAATTAAATTTGCAATAATGGAACTTTCCACAAAATATTCTCCACAAGAAATCGAAGATAAATGGTATAAATACTGGATGGAAAACGATTATTTCTCTTCCAAACCCAACGAAAAAACGCCTTATACCATTGTAATTCCTCCGCCCAATGTAACGGGTGTTTTGCATATGGGGCATATGCTCAATAATACCATTCAGGATGTTCTTATCAGAAAAGCGAGAATGAGCGGTTTTAATGCCTGCTGGGTGCCTGGTACAGACCATGCCAGTATAGCCACCGAAGCGAAAGTAGTAAAATTGTTAGAATCTCAAGGAATAAAGAAATCCGATATATCTAGAGATGAATTTTTAACTCACGCGTGGGCTTGGAAAGATAAGTATGGAGGAATAATCCTGGAGCAATTAAAGAAATTGGGAGCTAGTTGCGATTGGAATAGAACCCGATTTACCATGGAAGACTCACTGTATAATGCAGTTGTGGATGTATTCGTGGATTTGTATGAAAAAGGATTGATCTATAGGGGGACTCGTATGGTGAATTGGGATCCTATAGGGCAAACAACATTGAGTGATGAAGAAGTAATATTCAAAGAAGTAAACGATCAGTTGCATTATGTCATTTACAAAGGAGTAGACTTTTCTGGCGAACTTTTGGTAGCAACTGCTAGACCTGAAACCATTGCAGGTGACGTTGCCGTATGCGTTAACCCCAATGATGATAGATACAAACACTTAATTGGCAAAAAGGTAATTGTCCCATTGATTAATCGTGAGGTAACCATAATTTCTGATGAGTACATCGATATAGAGTTTGGTACTGGAGTGTTAAAAGTAACTCCCGCACACGATATCAATGATTATAACATCGGTTTAAAGTTTAATTTGCCTGTTATTGATACCTTGAATGCTGATGGAACTATATCCGAAGCAGGCGAATTGTTTGTGGGAAAGGATAGGGCTGTTGCTCGGAAATTATGGGTAAAATCACTGGATGAAGCTGGACTATTGTCTCGGTCAGAACCTTATGTACATAATGTGGGTCATAGTGAACGAACCGATGCCGTTGTGGAACCTAGAATTAGTACCCAATGGTTTATGGATATGAAAAAATTCATGGACAAAAATCCCGAAGTTTTATCATCTGTTTTGTCCGATGAAATAAATTTTCACCCAGCAAAGTTGAAAAACACCTATCGTCACTGGTTAGAGAATATTAAAGATTGGAATATTTCTCGACAGTTGTGGTGGGGACATAGAATTCCAGCTTGGTACACAACATCAGGTGAATTTGTTGTTGCTTCCAATGTGGAATTGGCTGTCGCTAAGTTTAAAGAGAAGGGAATTGAAATAAAAGCAAGTGAAATTAACCAAGATCCTGATGTATTAGATACTTGGTTTAGTTCATGGCTTTGGCCAATATCAGTTTTTGATGGGATCGGGCCTAATGCTAACAAGGAGGAATTAAATTATTATTATCCTACCAATGATTTAGTTACTGGTCCTGATATTTTATTTTTCTGGGTTGCAAGGATGATTATGGCTGGATATGAATTTGAAGGCAAATTACCATTCAAAAATGTGTATTTTACCGGTCTT
>CAYUNO010000131.1:0-6710 GCA_964446075.1 uncultured Flavobacteriaceae bacterium
ATACAATAATTGTAATGTCCAATGAGTCAGCCTAAACTCCTTTTAAATCATCAACAAATACAGCTAATTGTAAAGAGATTAACTCTGCAATTGTTAGAAAATCATGGGGATTTCGCGCAAACTGCAATTGTTGGACTCCAACCTAGAGGTATCGCATTTGCATCAAAAATAGTTAAGAGTTTATCCGAATTAGCTCCTGAGATTTCTTGCAAATACGGGGAATTAGATCACACCTTTTTTAGAGATGATGTGGGCAGAGGTGAAATAATGATACCCAAACCCTCTAATATTCAGTTTTCAACTGAAAATCTGCGTATTATTTTGATTGATGACGTGCTGTACACGGGACGTAGTATTAGATCGTCCATTGATGCTTTAATGAGTTTTGGCAGACCTTCGCAAATTGAATTAATGGTATTAGTTAATCGAAAATTTCAACGGGAATTGCCAATTGACCCAAATTACATCGGAACGAATATAGATTCAAGAAACACAGGAGGCTATGTGAAAGTAGAATGGATGCAAGACGATGAGAAAGTTTGGTTATTAAATAAAAAATAATGTCCAGCGAAAATAATTTTTATCATTTGCTCGGTATAAAAGGATTGTCAAAATCCCATATTCAAACCATCTTTGAGACAGCCGATAATTTTAAATCCCTTTTAAATAGCCCAGTCAAAAAAACTCCGGCTCTCCGTGATATCACCATAGCCAATTTGTTTTTTGAAAATTCAACCAGAACAAGAGTTTCTTTCGAATTGGCAGAAAAGCGTTTGGGTGCCGATGTTGTGAATTTTTCTTCCTCTTCGTCCTCGGTGAAAAAAGGCGAAACACTCATTGATACGGTGAATAACATTCTCAGTATGAAGGTAGATATGGTTGTTATGAGACACCCTGCTCCCGGTGCTTGTATGTTTTTAGCCAAACATGTGGATGCGCAAATTGTAAATGCAGGCGATGGCACTCACGAACATCCAACTCAAGCTTTATTAGATGCTTATTCTATAAGAGAAAAATTAGGCGATGTAGCGGGGAAAAAAGTTGTAATTGTTGGCGATATTCTTCATTCCAGGGTTGCATTAAGTAATATTTACTGCCTGCAGGCATTGGGTGCCGAGGTGATGGTGTGTGGTCCAGTTACGCTAATACCAAAGAATATCGAAAAACTAGGGGTAAAAGTATCTCATAATTTAGACCAAGCCCTACAATGGTGTGATGTGGCCAATATGCTAAGAATTCAATTAGAAAGACAAGATCAACGATATTTTCCATCCTTAAAGGAGTACTCAAAATTGTATGGGCTTACTTTAAATAGACTGAATCAATTGGATAAAGAAATTTGTATAATGCACCCCGGTCCAATAAATCGCGGTGTTGAAATCACCTCTGATATCGCCGATTCCGAACATTCCATCATTTTACAGCAAGTAGAAAATGGGGTTGCCGTTAGAATGGCTGTGTTATTTTTATTAGCCCAGAATAATAGATGAATCCAATTTTAGTAGAGAATACCAGGGGTGGAGTGGTGGAGAGTTTTCATCGTGGTTCCATATGTATTGTTGATAAGCAAGGAGATATTGTTTTCAGCATAGGCAATACTTCTCAAATTTCATTCCCCCGTTCGGCTCTTAAGTTTTTTCAACATATACCCTTACTTATTTCCGGAGCATTTGATCACTTTGGTTTTTCAGATGAAGATCTTGCTTTAATGTGTGGCTCTCATAATGGTGAAATAATCCATGTAGAGCAGGTGAAAAAAATGCTTAATAAACTGAAATTTTCCTTTAGCAATTTGCAATGCGGAGCCCAACAACCTACTCATAAAAATGATTTTATTCGATTAATTAGAGCTAACGAAGAGCCCAATTCACTCCATAATAACTGCTCTGGGAAACACAGTGGATTTTTAGCGTATTGCAAATTTAATACTCCTTCCACAGATGATTATCTTCATCCCAATCATCCACTTCATCAAGAAATTAAGCGAATTACAGCCCTTTTCTACGAAATGCCAGAAGATGATTTAGTACTTGGAGTAGATGGCTGTTCGGCACCAATTTTTGGTATGCCATTGTACAACCAAGCACTTGCATATAAAAATTTGATTTGTCCCGAAAAGTTTAATAATCCGGAAATTACAAAGGCATGCAATCGAATTGTAAATGCGGTTACAACCTTCCCATTAATGGTTGCAGGATCTAAACGCTATTGCACCGATTTAATGGCCGTTACTAAAGGAAGAATTATAGGTAAAACAGGTGCAGACGGGGTTTATTCACTGGCAATACCTGAAAAAGAATGGGGTATAGCCATTAAAATTGATGACGGTAAAATGGGGCCTCAATACCAAGTTGCCCATCAATTATTAAAGGAACTAGATTTAATATCATTAACTGAAATTGAACAATTAGAAAAATATGGTAATTCATCTCTGGTTAATTTTGCTGGAAAAGAGGTAGGTGATACTCATGCTGTTGTGTTAAATTTTAAGAATTAATGTCGATCTTTATAGTTGAAAGCCCAATTCCTGTTATGGGAATACAAATGGCTAAATTGATTCCTAAACAACGAGATTTCGTAGAAGATATGTTTCAAAAGGGTTTTTTGTTGATGTATGCCGTAACAGAAAATTTAGATAAGTGGTGGTGTTCCGTAGAAGCCGAAAACGAAGAACAAGTTTGGGAATTTTTATCACAAATGCCGATTATTGAATTTCTTACCCCTACAGTGCATTCTCTTATGTTTTATAATTCGTCGGATCAAATGATTCCGCCGATTTCATTAAATTGATAGAATAGCCCTAATTTAGTGCCAAGTTTATGGCAGTAAAAAAAATAATCTTACAGTTAATTGTAGGATACTACATAGCAAATTCCGTATCAGCGCAGGTTAGAAGTTATCCCGCAAATTCGCTTCAGGAAACATACATGATGTTGTCTAACATACATGGAATAAATACAGAACGATTTTATCCTCAAGAATATAAATCATTAAAAGCAAGTTGGGGTTTTGACACAGTTGTTAGAAATGTAGACTATGTGGAATTAACACTATTACCACCAATCCGTAACACAAAACCACACCAATATTTTACGTATGCGCATCCCAATTTTTCATTAATGCCCCAATACACACCTAGGTTCTTAAGATTTTTAAAGCCACTAGGTAAAAATACAATATTAAAAACACCGGCATGGTTTTTTTCTTGGATGGATAATTCTTCTAATAAAGGTTCTTTTTTTGTTGTAAATCCAATATTACACACAGAATTTTCTCCAAAATCTCCCTATACTTCCAGATATCTTAATAATACAAAAGGTATTGAGCTGTTTGGTCAGTTTTCTAAAAATCTCTCTTTTTCTACTCAAATAGTTGAATCGCAATTTTATTTCCAAAAATATATCACGCAGTACCAAGATACATTTAATGTAACTCCCAATGTTGGATATTGGAATAAGAACCTATACGGGTATTCTGATTTTTTTAGAGCTAGAGCAAATATTTATGCTAATATTGTTAATTCAGCAAGTAGCAAAACCTATGTATTATTGTCTGCAGGCCACGATAATCAGCATATTGGAAACGGTTATAGAAGTCTGCTCGTTAGTAATTTTTCTCCAGCATCGGCGTATTTGAAACTAAACACTCGATTAGGACCTTTTAGGTATCAAAATCTTTATCAAGAATTATCAGCTACAGATAAACCATCCGGTTCTCGATTACTACCTAAAAAATATATGGCCATGCACAGAGCAAGTCTTGAATTTGCAAAGCCCAATTGGCTAAATAAAAATACCGACGAAAAATTAGATAATTGGCTAGAACTTGGACTTTCGGAAATGATAATTCAAACTAGACCAACCGGAGGATTGGACGTAAATTATTGGAATCCGATTATTTTTTATCGATCGATTGAAAGAGATTTAGGTTCGCCAGATAATGTATTAATCATGTTTGATGGTAAAATTAGACAGAAAAATGCAATGTTCTATGCTCAGTTTTTATTGGATGAATTTTCATTTGGTGATCTTATTCAAGGAAACACATGGAGAAATAAACACGGATATCAATTAGGAACTTATATTAAGCCGAATATTAATTCTATCTATCCACAATTTGGAAGTATCGTTTTTCAAGCAGAGGTAAATTCTGTAAGACCATTTACCTACAGTCATTCATCGATGGATGCCAATGTTGTAAACTACAACCAAGCATTAGCCCATCCATTAGAATCAAATTTTAGAGAACTTAATTTTAGTGTTCGTTATAAACCGGCTTTTATAAGAGGATTCTTATTCACTCATACTACATTCTTTGCAGTTCGTGGATTTGATTATTCAACAACAGGGGATAACTATGGAAGTGATATTAGACGCGATTATAGAACCCGAGTATCCGGTGAAAATGTAAATATCTTACAGGGGGATATTGGCAATATTCTGCATTCAAAAACGCAGTTGTTTTATGAAATGATGCCAAATATGTGGGTCTATTTGGCTGCGCAATTTAGAACACAAACGGGACACTTACCTTCCCGTGAATATTACACATATTTAGGCCTACGTTGGAATTGGTACGAAGAGCAACAATTGTTTTAATGAATTTCTCTTTTGTTTACAGGAGTTTTAAACTGGGATTTCATACATCAATCAATCCATTTGAAAATTCTATCGTATCGAATCCCTTTTAGCCAACCCTTGGAGTCGTATACAGGTCCACCATGTCCCATTACAGGTAAATAGGTTTCAGGATCGATTGAAATTACTTTCTTTTTACTGAAAAAGGTAAATAATGGTTTTCCAATTATATGATTTTCAGGTACATATCCCCAATAACGAGAGTCTAAACTGTTATATCGATTATCGCCAATCATCCAATAATATCCCATTTTAAATGTATAAGAAGAAATTGGTTGATTCGTTTTTTTGTCAATAAACTGGCCGTCCATATATTCAATATCTTGTTCTTCATATTGGTTAATGGCCAGCTTTAAGAAATCCCAATTTTCTTTGGTTAATTTTATGGATTCTCCGCGCTTTGGCAAATAGACAGGACCATAATTATTTACGTCCCACCGATGTCGTAAAAATGCCGTTGCATTGGTGTCTGGGAATATTGGCTTGTCCGTATCAATGGATTTAATTTCTTCAAAAATGCTTAAAACTGCTGGATGTTTTTTTAGTTTTTCAAAATTTTCAGGCCAAGTGTAGAACAGGTAAGGCTGTATTGTGATACCATTTTTCTTAGCTGCTTCAATATATACTTGAGCATCTTTTTCAGCGGGTAAGTGGAAATCACCTAAATTATTTTCATATAGAAAATCTTCTGTAACCAATTCCTTCATTAAAGCCAAATATCGCTTTTGAGTTCTACCTACAACGGGTAATTTAACGTTATTGATGTAAATCTGACCGTTACGCATTTCATAAGTATCACCGGGCACAGCAACACACCGTTTTACGTAATTATCTTTTTTATCAATAGGATATTGTTCTCCATCCGCTGGCCAGTTAAATACAATTACATCATTGTTTTTGATTGTATACCAACCGGGTAATCGCATGTAAGGAAGTTCTAATATATCGGCGTATGCTTTTATTCCGGCAATTTCTTTAGGTGAAACGATGGGTAGGGTAATGGGTGTTAATGGAATACGCATACCTACATTTACTCTGCTAACTACTAAATAATCACCAACCATTAAGTTCGATTCCATGGAGGGGGTAGGGATTTGGTATAAATCGAAATACAATGCGCGCATTCCACCTGCAACATAGGCTGCAAACAATATCGCATCGCCCCATTCACGAGCCCAGCCCGAAGGTTTTATATTCTTTTCTCTCCATTCTTTGGTTCCAGCTTGTCCAAGATAAATCAGTTTTTTGTCAAAAGCGAGAAAAGGAAAGTAAACAAAACTTAATACAGTCCCAACCAATTGTTCCCAAAATTTTGTTTTACCGAAAGCTCTTAGTAGGTCTAAAGTAATATTAAAGCTGAATAAAATATTTAATCCTGGAATTACCATCCCAAGCATGTACCAATTGGGTCTGCCTACAATTTTTATCCAATGCCACCAACTTAATACAGGGACCCAAGCTAAATAAGATGCTTTCCCGGCTAAGGTAAACATACGCATTAAGCCAATCCTGGTTAATAAAAAAGCGATAATCCACAGTGTAGCAAAAAGACCTAAATTAAAACTATCCATGAAAGCAAATTTGTTATATTATTCTTCAAATTTAAGCATGTCTGACATGCTAAATACATCTTTTTTATTAAATAACCATTCAGCCGCTATTACTGCACCTTCAGCAAATCCTTTTCTATTATTGGCTTGATGCTCAAGTTTTATGAAATCATTCGTACCTATTTCATATAATTGATGGGTTCCTGGAACATTGGGCTCTCTAATTGAAATAATTGGTAAAGTATTATCATTTAGTTCGTTAATCGATTTTACAGCATCGAAATTTGTTGCATCCTCCATCCAATAAGTACCTGTTAAATTCCAATCGGTATAGTTGTTTTGGTTTTCTAAAAATTTTTCCGCCAACGTAATTGCTGTTCCACTGGGTGCATCTTTTTTTTCAATATGATGATTTTCTACTATACCAGCCTTATAATTTGGGATATTTTGAAATAACTTCGAAATATAAGCGGCAACTTTCCAATATAAATTTACGCCTATACTGAAATTAGTTGAAGCTAAC
>CAYUNO010000132.1:0-6639 GCA_964446075.1 uncultured Flavobacteriaceae bacterium
AAAAAACAATTGAAAAAATAATGATCCAAAAAAACCACCCCAGAAAAACAACTTCAACAACACCTTATCACCCACCAAATCTTGCAATATGGTTCCAATAAAATACAACCATAAAGCATTGGAAAGCATATGGAAAAATCCTTGATGAACAAATATATACGTTATAAATCCCCATGGCTTAAATATGCCATTAGGTAATGGATGAAAAGCGAAATATAAATTCAATAAGCGTTCTAAGATTGGTATCAAACTCAATACCCAAACACCAATAAAAATGACCACCAAATTACCGATAGCTCCACGTTGATTATCCCAAAATTTAAAATTCCGAAAGTCCATATGTTGAGTTGAGTCTTGCTTGGTCCTTAATTCTTATTGCTTTACTAAATGAATAATCTTCGCTTCCACAAAAACGTAAATAACAAACCCACCAATGCACCTCCTAAATGGGCATAATGAGCAACGATATCCCCTTCAAACTGACCCAATGCAAGCAATAAATCCAATCCAATCATCGCCGAAACCAGGTATTTTGCTTTAATGGGATAAGGTATAAACAAAAACAAAAGCGATTCGTTTGGATACAGCATGGCAAAAGCAACCATCACTCCGTAAACCGCCCCACTGGCGCCCACCATCGGTCCGTATGGCACAGAAATCCCCGGAATAGTGTGATTGGGCATGATGGTTCCTGCTTGTTCGTATAATTGCCAAGCGATGTTTCCAAAATGCAAGGCAACCGCACCCAAAGCACTTAAAAAAAATAACATTAAAAATCGCTGAGTACCTAATCGCATTTCTACAATTGCGCCAAACGAGAATAACGCAATTCCATTGAAAAGAAAATGAGAAATACTACCGTGACAAAATATGTGTGTTATTAGCTGCCAAGGCCTAAACCATGGGCTATCGGGATAAAACAAATACATGAAAAAACTATCAATTCCCACTCTGGGTAAGGCAACTTGAGCCAACCCAATTAAGGCCATAATAATCAATAAATTCTTTAAACCCACCGGAATGTATGGCATAATTATTATTTTCTGTGTTTATTAAATGATTCGAATAACTGACTTTGCGAAATTTCTACAAATATCACCTTGCCGTCAAAGGTAACTTCCGGATTTGGTAAAGTAAACAACTCTTGAACAAGAGAAATTAATTCTTTTTCCGTTAAACTAGCAGCTGAACGAACAGCGGCAAACCGCGCCATCGTTAAAGCCATACCATTTTTTCTTTCCAATTTCACATCACCCCCGGTATGTATATAATCTTCCAAAATCTGCTCCAATAATTTTTGTTCATCTCCCTGCGATAACTGAGGGGGTAATCCATTAACTATAATAGAGTTACCACCAAAATGGCTGAAATCAAATCCCAACGCCCCCAGCTCTGGTTGTAAGTCCAATGCCAACGACAAATGCGACGGATTTAAATCGATCATTCTAGGAAATAACAAAGATTGACTAGCTCCTTTTTTAATGGTAAGCGACTCTCTATATTTTTCGAAATATAGGCGTTGTTGTAAATACTGTATCCGAAAAACCAACAATTTTTGATTCATCGGCATCACCCAATATGCCTCCCCTAACGGAAAACCACCCTTTACTTCGTTCCCATGAACTTCGGTAAATAGTTCCATTGAATTAGAAACAACATTACCGGATGAGGAAACCACCATTGGCTCTGTTGTTGAATTTTCGGAAGTTTCCAGCTGTGAATCTCCTTGAGGAATTGATGGCTCAGTGCGGCTACTGGTTTCAATAGAACCTAATACCCGCTGCCAATCCTGCCCGTATTCGCGCTTATATGGCTGAGTATCCCCATTCTTGAACGGATTAAAATTTCGATCTACCGGCGTACCCGAAGAACTACTAGTATTACTGCCTAAGATAGAACCTGATTGGTCCGATGGCTTTGCTCGCAGCAACGATTCAAAATGAGAAGGATTTGCCGATAAATCAATGTTCCAGGATTGAAATCCGCCTGTATCCACTGAATCAAATCCTAATTGCGGTTGAATTACAAAGGAACCCAACGACTTTCTCACAGCTGCTTTTATTAAATTATACAGGTGTTTTTCATCCTCAAACTTTACTTCTGTTTTGGTGGGATGTACGTTCACATCCACCTTTGCAGGATCAATTTCCAAAAACAAAGCGTACAAAGCGTGGTTATCGGTCTCTATCAAACCTTCATAGGCACCTTGCACCGCATGATGAAAATACGAACTGCGTATAAATCGGCCATTAACAAAAAAGTACTGATCCCCCCTAGTTTTCTTTGAAGTTTCAGGAGCTCCCACAAATCCGGTAATTTTCACAATCTCCGTATCCTCAGAAACCGCAATTAAATCCTCCGATTTTTTACGACCCAGGGCCGATAATAATCGGTCTTTCAGGGGCTGAATTGGAAATTTGTATACTTCTTGTTGATTGTTATAAAAAGCAAAAGCAACCTGAGGATTTGCCATAGCCTGTCGCATAAATTCTTCTACAATATGCTTGGTTTCAACCGGTATACTCTTCAAAAAATTCCTTCGCGCCGGTATATTGTAAAATAAATTTTTAATCGTAATACTCGTACCAACGGGCGCTGCTTCTGGTCGTTGCTCTAATACCTCCGATGCTTCGATTCTAATAAATTGAGCATATTCATCCGATTCCCTCCGCGTTTTCATTTCTACCTGGGCAACGGCTGCAATTGATGCCATCGCCTCACCTCGAAAACCATAGGTCTTCAACGAAAACAAATCTTCCGCTTTCCTAATCTTGGAAGTTGCATGGCGTTCCCAACATAACCGGGCATCAAATTCACTCATCCCTCTACCGTTGTCTACCACTTGCATGGATGTTATGCCCCCATCGCGGATAAGCAACACGATATCCGTGGCTCCTGCATCCAAACTATTCTCAAGTAATTCTTTTATTGCACTTGCGGGTCGTTGCACAACTTCACCTGCGGCAATTTGATTCGCCACGGCATCCGGAAGCAACTGAATTACACTGTTCACGTTTTAAGAATTACTACAAATATCTATAACAATAAAGTAAATCACATCAGGATTTACCGAATTGTAAACATATCCATTCGCCGCGATAGTCTACCACTTTTTTTTCTAGGCCCAAGGATTCAGCAGCGGACACCACCAGCGCCTCATCGGGCTGTTGTAAACCGCTTAACAACATCCATCCACCGGGCTTTAACACTCGATAATACTCTGCTAAATCGGCCAAAATAACCTCGCGATGAATATTGGCCAGAACAACATCGTAATAACCATCCACCACTGCTGTTAAATTTGCTGCTGTTCCGCAAAGCATGGTAACATTCTCCATGTTATTAGCCTGCAAGTTATCGTTGGCATTGTCTACCACCCAATCATCAATTTCAATACCCAAAACCTCAGACGCACCCACCATGGCAGCCGCTATTGCCAATATACCCGTTCCAGTACCCATGTCCAACACTTTTTGACCCACTAACGATTCGCGATTTTGCCAGATGTACTTCAACATTAGTTGGGTTGTACCGTGATGGCCGGTGCCAAAACTCATGCGGGGCTGAATAATGATGGTATGCTTAACTTCATCGTCCGTGGAGGACGGATGAAATGGTGCTCTTACATAAAAGCCCGCTTCCGTCAACGGTTCAAAATAGTGTTTTTCCCACTCTTCGTTCCAATTCTGTCTCTCGATACTCTCCCAAATTAGCTGCCATCCGCGTTCTTCCGCAATAGCTGCTACTTCTGTTTCTACCTCTTCCCCCAAGCATTCAAACCTACCATACGCTTTAACACAATTTGGTTCTGTTTCAAAGTATTCAAACGGCAAATCGGATAAAAAAGCAACCCCAATTTCTGCGAGTTCTTCACTGGATTCCTCCCAAAATAATTTCACCATGCGGTACATGCCTGCCTTTTCCTGATCTGCAGATTCCAACTTATTATTCATCCTTAATAATATACGAAATTTTCTTCACAAAAACAAGAAGCCGAGAATTTACTCCCGGCTTCCCAAAAATCTATGTACTACAAATTACTTCTTGGTTGCTAATTGGAGATTACACTCTCCAAATTCGGCATTGTATCCAATCGTAAAGGGCAATTTACCCGGAGGCGTTGCTTGGTATTCGTCTTTCATGTCTTGCTGAAACCGATTGGAAAACAACCCAATGGTTTTGGTGTATTCACCCAACAATTCCACATTAAAACCGTTATCGCGCATAATTTTCATCGGCATTCCACTGTCGTCTTGTAATATCACTTTACTCTGACCCAATACTACGTTTCTAACTACCGAGAAATAATCGTTGTACAACAAATAACTCGCTGCCTTAAAATACGATACGATGTTACCACGCTGCTGGAAATACTTCTGGAATCCTGGTTTCTTAGCCATTTCTGCATCAGCCACATTCTGAGAAATATAAATCAACTCTCGAACTTGTTTATCACCCGGCTTAGAATACCCAACTTTAATGCCCGCATGCTTAGTTCTCTCCATGCCTACCGGCACCACATTGGTAGCCAACCCATTATCATCAACATCAAAACTCTCAACGTAGTGAATGTTATTGCCTTCACGAGTTAAATAAAATAAAAACGTGTGCAAGGTTCCATTCAAATACCCGCGGTTGAAATCTTTATCCATACTCAAGGTACGGAAAAAGCCCAATTTATGAGGATAAAACATCGCCTGATCCAAATTATTTAGATACTCATCCAAGGCTTTCCCTGTGGCAGCCGTTTTATCGAATTTCGAACCACAAGGCTCCAAACCAATCATAATGATGGTGTCGCGATTGGGGTAAAACAAATTTGCATAGTAAAAGTCTCCACCAGCAAAGGGATAAAACAAGGTTTTCGGACTATTCTCATTCAAATATTTCTTCTCCGTTACCCAGCCAGAAATCACTTCTCCAAATTGCTTCTTTAACTCCTCCCAGCGGGTGTGGGTTTTAGCAGCGTGGAGTTTCCACACATCTTTCGACTCCAACTCTGTGTTCAAATCATCGTGAACACCAGAAATGTAGCGAGCAAAGGCAGTCCACTCTGCATCTACGGGTACTTTCTCTACCGAAACGGCTTTGGGAGCAGCCGCTGAATCGGTCTTAACGGTTGAATTTTGATTGGATTGACAGGAAGCCATTCCCAGGACGATGGCTACCATCCACAGCGCTTGTTTCATCGGGCGGCAAATATAGTAAGAGAAATGTTCAGAAAAGTGTTTGTGAATAATCTTCGGAAAATGGTTGCAAAACACTGACAACATTGCGGTTAACCCGTGTATTACTAGCCAATGGAGCTACACGATGCGCCTTCAAATATCCATCCGAACAAGATTTCAACATTTGTATACGCGATTGAGCGCTTTCTGTAATATAACTTTCCGCTTTTTCCGGTTCAATAATCACCGGCATACGCTTCTTGGTGTTGTGAATTTCTGAAAGCAATGCATTGGCCTCCGTAGTGATTATACTGTAGGATTTTATTTCTTCCGATGTTACAGGATGAATCCAGCAAGAATAAATTCCTGCAAATAAAATAAACTCCGATTCTGCGCCATAAATGTAATACGGTTCCTTTTTCTTGCCGATGGTTTTCCATTCAAAAAATCCGGACGCTGGCACCAAACAAGGCTGATGCTTCCAAGCGTCTCGAAACATAGGTTTTTCATCGATAGATTCCCCTCGCGCATTCAACCCATACACCATCATCTCCTCGGCCTTTTGAACATCTCTCAACCAACTCGGAAGTAAGCCCCATTGCATCAAAGAACTGTACAATCTAGAGGGGTACTCTGCAATATAATTTGGCGAACTCCCTTTCATATCGCCCACTATCACAGGCAAACGAGGGTGTGCAAATCCCGAAAAGAAAAACCCGGGAGTTGGAATATTAATCTCCGTTAAATTCAATTTGCTTTGCAACGATTGGGCACTCAAGTTGATTGAGTAACTAAAACACATAAAGCAAAATTAGCAGGAAATGTGATTGTTTTTTCCATGGGTTATGTCGATTTTCGAGCCATGCGTATTGGCATTTCCCGCGAACGAAAAAATCCCCCCGACAATCGAGTAGCTTTCACACCTATTCAGTGCGTGGCCTTAAAAAGCCGATATCCCCAATTATCTATCTCCGTGGAAGCATCTCCCAACCGATGCTTTTCCGATGAGCAATACCGCGAAGTGGGAGTAGAGGTTGTGGATTCCTTGAGCCATTGCGATGTTATTTTTAATATCAAAGAAATCCCACCGCAGTATTTAATTCCCGAAAAAACGTACTTTTTCTTTTCCCATACCATCAAAAAACAGCCGTACAACCAAGCGATGTTGCAAGAAATAATCAATCAGCATATCACCTTAATCGATTACGAAGTGTTGCGATGGGAAAGCGGTCAGCGTGTGTTGGGTTTCGGTCGATATGCCGGCGTGGTAGGTGCCTACAACGGGTTATTGGTTTACGGTAAAAAATACAATTTATGGCACTTAAAACCCGCCTATCAATGTGCCAATTACGCCGAAATGCTCACCCAGGCCATGCTCATTAAACTCCCCCCATTGCGGATCGTAATTACGGGCGGTGGAAGAGTAGCCCAAGGTGCATTGGATATGCTTAGAGCCTTGAAAATACGAGAA
>CAYUNO010000133.1:0-6508 GCA_964446075.1 uncultured Flavobacteriaceae bacterium
GTGGGCGATGTTAGAGGATTTACACCATAGAAAACACTCTTATTTGCGAATCTCGCTTACCGATAATTGTAATTTTCGCTGCAATTACTGCATGCCTAACGAAGATTATGAATTTTTAAGACCCCATCGGTTAATGTCGGCAAATGAAATAATTTCCATTGCCAACATCTTTACCCAACTTGGAGTTTCTAAAATTCGATTAACTGGGGGAGAGCCATTGATTCGAAAAGATCTGCCTGAGATAATTTCGGGATTAAGCAAACTACCCATACAATTAACTCTAACAACCAATGGTTTGCTTTTAGATAGATATATAAATTTACTAAAAGAGCATAAAATCAATAGTATAAACATAAGTCTAGACACACTAAAAGCAGAAAAATTCAAGCAGATTACCCAACGAGATGAATTCCATCGGGTTTGGAATAACATTCAATTGCTAATTAATCAGAATTTTGAAGTAAAACTCAACGTAGTAGCTGTTAAAAACCAAGTAGAAGACGAGATAATTGATTTTGCCTTATTAACAAGCCAATTCCCAGTAGAAGTTCGTTTTATAGAATTCATGCCATTCGATGGTAATTTCTGGGATCCAACAAAAGTGCTTACAGCAGGAGAAATAAGAGAAATAGTTGAAGAGAAATTTGAATTAGAAAAAATTTCAGACTCTCCTAACGATACTGCCAAACATTATAAAATTCCTGGTTCTGCGGGTAAACTAGCCTTTATTACCACCATGACTGACCATTTTTGCTCTACTTGCAATCGATTGCGTTTAACGGCCGATGGAAAAATTAAAAATTGCCTGTTCGATAAAAACGAAATTGATTTACTTACGCCATTTCGAAGAAATGAGAACATTCAATCTCTCATTCTTCAATCGGTGAAACATAAGGAAGCGGCACTCGGCGGACAGTTCACCCCCAAATACACAGAAACAAAACCAGATCAAATAATAAATCGCAGTATGATTAAAATTGGAGGGTAAAATGGTTAACCAAAACGAAGCCATCTCAAAATTATCTGCTATTTCTATTGATAGAGATATTATTGAACTTCCATTAGGTGAAAGTTTGGGGTATATTCTAGCTACTGATGTTATCGCTCCCATGGATGTACCCAGTTTCGATAACTCAGCTATGGATGGTTATGCAGTTTGCTGGGAGCATGAAATTCCAGAAAAATTTTTTATTTGTGGAGTAATAGCAGCGGGAGACCATTGGACAACACAGCTAAAACATGGCGAGGCTATACGAATTTTTACAGGTGCAAGTGTCCCTATTGGATGCGTTTCGGTAATTCAACAAGAATGGGCCATAGAAACCGAAAAATGGGTAACATTTACTCAACCCATTTCAGCAAATCTTAACATTCGTAAGCAAGGATCGCAGACTAAAATCAATCAAACGGTAGTATCTGCAGGCCAAAAAATAACTAGCGGAATTATTGGTTTACTGGCGACATTAGGTATAACAAAGATTTCAGTAGTTAATAAAGTAGTTGTATCTATAATAATAACTGGCAATGAGTTAGTAGAAATTGGCCAAGCGCTACCTAAGGCAAAAATCTACAATAGCAATGGCCTCATGTTACAAGCATTGTTTGCCGAAAAAAATATAACAGCTCTGCCTTATTCTCGTTGTATAGACGACCCTCACATCCTAAAATCCAGTATTTTATCGGCCATGAAAGAAACCAACGTGGTTGTATTAACGGGTGGTATTTCGGTGGGTGATTTTGATTTTGTTAAAACGGTTTTAGAGGAAATTGGCGTTTGTGAAATTTTTTATAAGGTTAAACAGAAACCTGGGAAACCTTTATATATTGGCACATTAAACAATCAAGTTTTTATTGCGCTCCCTGGAAATCCAGCTTCTGTAAATAGTTGTTTTCATGCTTGGGTAAATCCATTAATTCAACAATTAAATGGTGGTTTTACCGTAAGTGAATATTACAATCAACTGCCTATTGGTGAATTGGAAAATTCCTACCAGAAAAAAATAGGGCTCACGCATTTTGTTAAAGGCAATGTGAACCGTGGAAAAATTAAAATTCTTGCCGGCCAGGAATCCTTCAATTTGTCCACCTTAAATACATCCAATGCGTTGGTGGTCTTACCTGAAGATTGGGAAAGTAATGCTTCTGGAACTTCGTTAAAATACATACCATTTTAATCCTGAATACCTGTATTTCCATACATTAATTAGCAAAATTAGACCGTTATAATCCATGGAATTTTACTATTTTTTGTTTTTCATAGTAGCATTTTTATATTCCTCAGTTGGACATGGAGGTGCTAGCAGTTATCTCGCGTTGCTAGCATTATTAGAATTTTCTAATGACCTCTGTAAAAGCTCAGCATTAATTCTCAATATTTTAGTAGCATCCATTGCATATATAAACTTTAGCCGAGTAATTGATTTTCCTAAAAAGACCTTTTTATGGCTAGTTATTGGTTCTATTCCTGCGTCTTTTCTAGGTAGTAAAATTCCATTAGACCCTAATTTGTATAAGTTCATTTTGGGTTGTTTGTTATTGTTTAGTTCTATCAGACTGTTAGACCTTCAACAAATTGTGTTTCCCCAAAAAACCATTAAACACGAATCGACAGTCATTTCATCAGTTCCAGCCGCTAGTGTACTAATTGGGATTGGAATACCCATTGGCTTAGTGTCTGGCATGATTGGAATTGGCGGTGGAATTATTTTATCACCAATCATTTTACTTTTGGGATGGCATAACGCCAAAGAAACAGCTGCCATTAGTGCGGCATTTATCATGTCTAACTCAATCGCCGGATTAATTGGAAAACCTAGCATTTTATTAGAAATATCAAACCCATCTAGTTCGGATTTTTATCATATCATTTGGATCTTAGTAGCATCTTTAATAGGCGGTTTAATTGGATCATGGAAAGGTGCCGCAGACTTTTCAAATAACACAATCAAGAGGATACTTGCCATTGTCTTAGTAATTGCTGCCATTAAACTCATTATTGCCTACTTGGGTGAATTTTAAATTCCATCCAATATACATGTTTGGTTATTTTTGCTTCTCTAGATTATCATGAACCAAAACCAAACGTTACGCTTATTATTCTTTGGAAAATCAGCCGAAATAACGGGATGTCATGAACAAGCATGCAATTATTTTAACCAATTAGAAGAATTACATTCCTATTTACTGGAACAGTATCCCCAGTTAGAATCCTTAGGTTTTGTAATGTCTGTGAACAGAAAAATTGTTAAAACTGCTCAACTACAACCCAACGATGAAATAGCTATTTTACCGCCATTTTCAGGAGGATAATCGTGGATAGATTTTACCGACAAATATTATTACCCGAAATTGGTCTAGTCAATCAACTTGTAATTCAAAAAAGCTGTATAATAATTGTGGGCGTGGGTGGACTAGGCTGTCCTGTAGCGCTATATTTGGCGGCCGCTGGCATTAAAAATATCATTTTAATTGATGCGGATACGGTAAGTTTAGACAATTTGAATAGGCAAGTACTTTTTGGCGTTGACGATATTGGCAAAAACAAGGCTATCCTTGCTGCCCAAAAATTGAACGCACAATTTAACGATATACAAGCAACAGGAATAGACAACCAACTTACCGAAGATAATGCAGCACAATTACTAGAAAAAGCCGATTTGATTATCGATTGTTCCGATAATTTTCTTTGTCGATACGCCACTACTCAAGCTGCGGAAACGCTACAAAAAACCATACTCACTGGATCGATTTACCGAAACGAAGGACAAATAATCTGTTTAAATAACCGAGAAGAAGGATATAAATCTTACAGTAACATTTTTCCCGAAGAGATAACCAAACTCAATTCAAACAACTGTGAAGAGGCAGGGGTACTGGGAGCTACCGCTGGATTGATTGGGAGCGTATTATCGATAGAGACAATCAATCAAATCATTGGAAAACCAGGAAAACTCGTTAATGAAATGATTATTTTTAACCAATACGAGTATTCAATGTTAAAGATAAAAATTTAAATTAACGATTCAATTAACATAGTTTAAAATACTTTTAAATAATGAGTTACAAAAATATATTTATTGACGGACCCATTTCAACGGAGAAAATTGCAAATTCAATTGCTGCACATCAAAGAAAGACGAATATTGGAGCTCACTCTATATTTCTAGGGCAAGTACGGGCAGATGAAACCAATCTTGGTGCAGTAAAGGCCATTGAATATTCTGCCTACAACGAAATGGCTTTAGAATTGGCTCATGGTATCCGAGAAGATATTTTTAGCAAATACGATCTTACATGCATGCATATTTATCACAGCTTAGGAAAGGTGGCGGTTGGCGAAATGTGTTTATTTGTATTTACTTCTTCCAAACGTCGTAAAGCAGCCATCGATGCTTGTTCGGAACTGGTGGAGCGTATAAAAAATGAATTGCCTATTTGGGGTAAAGAAATTATGGATACCAATCAAGAAAATTGGAAAATAAACCAATGATAGACATCACTCATAAATCCAATACGTATCGTAAAGCCATTGCCACAGCACAAGTTGTTTGTAGCAAACAAGAAACCATTGATGCAATTAACAATCTTGCTGTTCCTAAAGGAAATGTGCTAGAATCTGCAAGAGTTGCAGCTTTATTCGCAGCTAAAAAAACATCGGAACTAATTCCCGATTGTCACCCTCTTCCTATTGAATATACTCAAGTTCGTTTTCGTTTAGAGAATTTAACCATTTACATCGAAGTAGAAGTAGCCACCATTTACAAAACAGGGGTTGAGGTAGAAGCCATGCATTCCGCATCGGTGGCCGCATTAACGCTTTACGATATGCTAAAGCCCATCGATAAAGAAATTTGTATTGAACGCATTCAATTGCAAGAAAAGCAAGGTGGAAAGTCCGATATCAAGAAAAAAGCATTACCAAATTTAAGTGCCAAGGTAATCGTTTGTTCGGACTCAATTTCCGCTGGACAGAAAACTGATTCAGCAGGCGCAAGTATTAAAAATCACTTAGAAAATCTTGGTGTTAAAGTTCAGGAATTCGAAATAATTCCTGATGAAATTGCCGAAATCCAAAAATCAGCCTTGCAGGGTGTAGAAAACAAATTTGATCTCATCATCTTTACAGGTGGAACTGGATTATCCAAAAGAGATGTCACCCCCGAAGCATTAATTCCAATAATTCAACGCCGAGTTCCAGGGATAGAAGAAGCTATAAGAAACTACGGTCAAAACCGCACTCCTTATGCTATGCTGAGCAGAAGTATTTCCGGATTTATTGAAAACTCTTTGGTATTGGCTTTACCGGGATCAAGCAGAGGAGCTAAAGAATCTATGGATGCGGTATTTCCTCATATTTTACACGTATTTAGTATATTAGGTACTCAGCGTCACGATTGATGTAGCAATATTTTACATCAGGTATTCGTATATTGCATAACTTCTATTGCAATATATGAAAAAACAAATACTCCTATTAGCAACTTTGCCATTAATACTATCGGCAAGCGCTCAAACCTTTTCCGATGATTTTGAAGCATACACCGCAGGTGATTTTATTGCTCAAAAGAGCAATACATGGGAAACTTGGACAAGTAAAACGGGTGGTGGTGCAGACGATGCCAAAGTAGTTAACAACAAGGCAAAAAGCGGAAGTAACAGCTTATATTTCAGCTCCACCGTGGCTGCTGGAGGTCCTCAAGATATTATTCTGCCCTTTGGAGGTCAGTATACCACTGGAAACTTTTCATTGGGAATGAACCTGTTTGTGGAAACTGGAAAATCGGCCTATTTTAACTTTCAGGAACAAACAGTTGCTGGTAAAGGCTATACATTTGATGTTTACTTCGAAACAACTGGTGACCTTTCCATAACAAACACCAAAACCGGATTGGTATTTTCTGGTAAATATCCTCAAAATCAATGGTTTAATTTAAATATTAAAACGTTCTTGAACACAAATACTTGGGAAATTTCGATCGATAATGTAAGTCAAGGCACCTTTCAAAATGGCTCTTACCAAATAGCAACTATGGATTTATACCCATTGCAAGGAAGTAGTTTTTGGGTAGACGACGTTACATATGAATACACGGCACCAAGCAGTTCTTACACAAAAAATGCGGCCATCAGTGCTATTAACGATGTACTGGGATTTTTATCTGGAAGCATTGTAACTCCTAGCATTCAATTGCGAAATATTGGCACCGAAATCATAACCGAAGCCGAAATAAAAATTTCGTATAATAACCAAAGCGAACAGCTGAAGTTCAGTGGATTAAATATTGCTAAAAACAGCGCCGCTTTGTTAAAATGGCAAAATCCTTGGACGATTGCGGCTGGAAGCAATGCTTTTGTTGCGGAAATCGTAAGTATCAATCAGACAAGCGATGAAAATAATTTGGATGATAGTAAGCAAATTATTGTTGACCCAGTTGTACCTGCACAAGACAAAATGGTTATCGGAGAAGAGGCTACAGGCACCTGGTGTGCTTGGTGCCCTAGAGGTGCT
>CAYUNO010000134.1:0-6460 GCA_964446075.1 uncultured Flavobacteriaceae bacterium
ACCTCATTGGCATTGGGATAACGTTCCCATCTGATATCCATGTTCTGAACAGTGGCAAATGTTAAGTTTGGATTACCGGAAATGATGAAATTGTTTTCAAAGTCATAAAATGAGAATGGTGCCAATTCGCGCAATTCCGGTCTGTTTACGGTAGAATAGTAAGCAGCCCTTACATTGGTTTTTGTAGTTAATGGCATTACAATGTTCAATGAAGGCAGAATATCAATTTTAGCATCTGGATCTGCCATTTTTTTACCCAACTGCGTTAAATATCTATTTTCTAATTGCTGCTTAAAATTCTCTACCCTGGCTCCATAGATTAACTTCAAATCATACACTTTGTTTCCTGCTTTGAACATGGGAAAATGGGATTCTAACATAGCATAGACCGCCTGATTTTTACTGAACGCCGTGTAATCGTCTTTATCGTTTCTAGTTTTATCAATCAAAAAAGTTCCATTTTCTTTGATGTTGTCTAATCCCAAATCCGTTCCGGGCATATTCTGCGAAAACTTAGGATTGGTAAACGCCAGGGGTCCATAAGCAAACTGTCTACTATCGAAATCTCGGGTTCTATCTTGAATGAATAAACCGGTTTTGAAAATATGTTCCCATTTACCTGACTTAAAAGAACTGCTATAATCTACACTTGCAGAAACGGTATTTTCAAACATCGTGGAGAAGAACCTACCGGAACCTGCATAAAAAAACTGATTATATACCAAATTTCTTTGAGCGGAGTCATTTTCCGGGAGTGAGTATTGAGCAATTCGAAAATCCGGAATCTGACGCTTAGTAGCACCGTAATTCACCAACCACTGAAGGTTTCCGGTTTTGCCAATAGCATGGGTACCATTTGCTTGGGTACTTATCAAACGATTCAGATTTACCATGTTACTGTATCCCTCACCGTAGTTTTGGTTTTCCGCATCGGCCAAACCGTAACGAACTGTTGAGGCAGCATCGTAGGTTAAACTGAATAAGTTTTTAATATCAATTCTATTCCTCTTGTTAATCTTCAACGAAAAATTAGCTATTCCTCCATTTTGCACGTTGGTAGACAAACTGCTATCATCAAATCTCTTTACGATTCGATTATCACCATAATCCATATTCTGAACCAATCCCTTCGTAAAGCGCTGCGTCATGGCATAATTATAACTCACCATCACTCCGGCATCCATCTTTTTAATTTTGAATGGCTTACCTAAAGTGTAAGTAAAACGTGGCGAAACGGGCGCTTGGTAATTGGCGATATTCCAATTGTTATCAAACTTTCGTGTTTCTGAAACATTTAGCTCTGGCTTTACTACATCCACATTGAATGCGGGGTCTAAGGTAGGAATCTGTTGCTGCTTTGTTAAAATCCCAAAGTAGTTTGAGGTTTCCATATCAAATGTTCTCACGGATTGCCCAGTTGTGATGCTGTTGTATTGCATACCGAAGGAAATACTTTGAGTAAGTTTCTCCGGGATACTTTTTGTATTGATTTTAATAACCCCTCCACCAAAATCGCCCACTAAATCCGGTGTTGCACTTTTGATGACGGTAATACCATCTAGCAAACCAGCGGGAATCACATCAAACGAAAACGCTTTACGATCGCTTTCTGTGCTTGGCAAAGGAGCTCCGTTAAGGTAACCGGCATTGTATCGATCAAACATACCGCGTACATTGGCGAATTTTCCTTCTGAAATAGTGGCACCGGGAATACGCTTCAAGGCGTCCGACGTAGTTCTGATGTTGGTCTTCCCCATATCTTCTGCAGAGATTGCCTCCACCATTTGAACCGATAACATCTTGGTTTGAATAGCACCTTCGGCTGTATTACCCTTAGGCTTGCGCTTAACCTTGATTTCAATATCGTCCATCCGTTCGATTTTCACTAGAGAAAAATTCAAGTATGCAGTACCATCATTCTTCACATACACGGTATCTTCTTTTACCACATAACCGGTTGCCTCTGCAAAGACTTTTTTTGAACCCGGTTTAACCACGAAACGGTAGTTTCCTTCTAGATCGGTGCTAACACCTTCATCGCCTTCACCAAACACAAATACCTTCGCATCCAAAATTCCTTTACCGGATTCGTTGATTACTTTACCAACGATCACTGACTGCGCCGATAGGAAATTTGAAACGCCTGCTACAAGAAGTATAGCAAACAAGGGAATTAACCGAGACAATTTCATGGTGCAAAAGTGACACCACAGCGTTAACCCAATGTTAACGATTATTTAAGTTAAATTAACTTTTACATAACGAAGAGGCTACGCAGAAGAGAATATCAACGTCTTGAATGGCCTCTTTAGAGCTACTTAAATCCTTTAATTTGTTATCCAAGAAACTTTTTTAAAAACTTCAGACTACCATAAGGAGGATATTTCAGAGGAAGATCAAACCAAGTAGGAGATAGCAATACCCCTTTAAAATGGCTAAAAACCTCGAACGTATGTTTACCTCGGTAGGCACCATACCCACTGCCACCCACACCTCCAAAAGGCAAATGATGGTTGGCTACATGCACGATAGTATCATTTAAGGCAACGCCACCGGAACTGGTAGTATTTATTACTTCCCAAGCTCGGGATTGCTTACCGAAATAATAAAGGGCCAATGGTTTTTCGCCATGGTTGATATCGGCTATTACTTCCGATATGGAGGTAAATGTCTTTACAGGTAAAATAGGACCAAAAATCTCCTCTTTTAGCAATGGATGATTGGAGTCTGCCACCTCTACCACGGCAATATCCATGTATTTCTTCGTTTCATCCATCCCTCCACCCCGGATCCAGGTTACTCCATCGTTTAGATAAGATTTCAAACGTGCAAAAGATTTCTCATTCACAATTCTACCGTAATCTTTGCTGTTCAAGGTATCACCGTCATACATGTCGGCAATAGCCGACTCTACTGCCAATAGAAAATCCTGTTTTAAATTCTGATGTACCCAAACATAATCGGGGGCGATGCATGTTTGACCAGCATTTACACTTTTGCCCCAAACAACGCGTTTGGCAGCTTGGGCTAAATCGCAACCTTCATCTACAACACAAGGACTTTTTCCTCCCAATTCGAGGGTAACTGGGGTGATGTATTTTGCGGCGGCTTCGGCTACAATTTTACCGAGGAAAGGTCCACCGGTGAAGAAAATATAATCCCAACGCTTGCTGAGTAAATGTTGATTTTCGGCGATATCCCCTTGCACAACGGCAACCCAGGCGGAGGGGAAAACCGATTCTATGATTTCTTGAATAACGGCGGCCACATGCGGCACCGCCGGGGAGGGCCGTAACACGGCCCGGTTGCCTGCGGAAATGGCGCCTACCAAGGGATTAATCAACAATTGAAAGGGATAGTTCCAAGGGGCCATAATCAAAACCTGACCGTACGGTTCGGCTACTAGGCGCGATTTCGCAGGCAACAGGAACCAAGGGGTTCCTACCCGGCGACGCCTCGACCAACGCTTTACCCCCTTACAGTGAAAATCAATCTCCTTCAACGCAACCCCAATCTCCGTTAAATACGATTCATAATCAGACTTACCCAAATCCGTATGCAACGCATCCATCAAAACACGCTCCTTCTCCACTATGGCCTTCCTTAATCGCTGCAAAGCAGCAATCCGCTCATCAACGCTCGGAACCACCCGAGCATTACTCAATACACGCTGCTCCTGATAATAATTATCGATTTCCTCTAATGAAGTATATGTATTGGATTTGGCCATGATTTTTTGCAAGATAATAATTCCTTGATTAAACAAGCAACCCTATTGCAATGTTCAGCATTAAACAAATTATATGTTAAACAAAACCAACAAATTAGCAACAATACAACACCATTCCGAAACTATACTACAAAAGCCATGTTGATTAGCTTCACTTCCAAGCCCGTAACATATGCTTCTTTCCCGGGGGACCAGCCAACCGCTCAACCCTAAATCCAACTGCGACCAAGTTCCGTCTCACCTGACTGTTTGCCGTATAGGTAACCAAAACACCCCCAACTGCCATTCGTTGTAACACCCGCTCAAACAAATCTATACACCATAATTCCGGCTGCTTCTTCGGAGCAAATGCATCCCAAAAAACTACATCAATACCCAGGGGCATCGCCCGCTCCAAATCCCTCAGCACATCCCCTTCAAATTTGTAAAACATCGAATTACCACAATCCTCTACCTCGTTCAAATTCTTTAAATCCATTAAACCTGCATCAGCGCTGCCACCCTCCAAAACGATATAGTCCTGATCAAATATTCTCTGCCAATGTTCCTTGCAAAACCTATTATCATCAAACAATCCATCCATCAAAGAACCATTTACCCGCTTCCAATGTCCACAAATATCCTCAAACCCAAAATCCACAGTATCACGAATCTCCTTCCCCAACGGGAATTTTTCTATACCACAATACCCCACCAACAATCCCATTCTCTCCGCAAATTCTGATAATAACCAAGCATTCAACCCCGTGCCAAATCCCATCTCAAACACACGCAAACCTGATATTTCTATTCCAAAAACTTCTCGCCTACCCAAATACCAATCCACTACCCCCCGCAACAAAAACACGTACATCGACTCACACACCGCTCCATGACGTGAATGATAGGTTTCATCCATCGATGGCAAGTATAAAGTCACGCTCCCATCTTTCGTCGGTAGAATTTCTATATTCGGCGGATTCATGAATCTCTAACCTTTGATTTCTATGGCAAAAATAAGTTTGGCATCCGATTTGACATAAATCTATCAAACAAAGAAATTCATAAGTAATTGTTCATATAGGTTAGTACAAAAAGGGTTGACAAAAAGTCAACCCTTTTTGTTTATTATCACAACTACCTATTTGCGGTAACCAAAAAAAAACACCCAAAATCATCTAATAAACTCAATTAATTAGAAAAGAACACCTGATACTGTAAAATCACTGAATTCTTCCTCGAATACTGCTGAACACCATCGCCAAACACCTGAACTGAAGGTCTATTCTCTACACACAAACTCCACTTTGCCGAGGGACCGTGAATTAAATTAACCCCAAGTACGTATGTAGCTATTTTTCTATTCAAACGATCATAATCAGCCCTTGTAATGCTGCCAAACAACTGCCATTGATCCAAACCCACTGAACCACGATATGCACTGCTACTTAAAGCATCAGACCCCTTATTCTTACCCCCGCCATTTAACTTCCTGCCAAACAAATACCCCAATTGGGCGTATATCACCCTGCCCGTTCCAAACATCGGCAAAGCATTCCCATACTGTCCACCCGCATCCCCAACAATCGTTCTCCCTCCAACAGACCCCATGGAAGTTGCCGGATTCATCAACCCATTAAATCGCAAATAATCTTTTCCGTAATTGGTACTAAAATACCCCAAATAAGCACTCAAACAATCTGGCTTTGCACCAGCAGAAATATCGCTCCCCGATGGTTTGAAAAACACCGGCATATCCAAAAATGCATCCACAGACCACAACCGCATGGCATTAAAAACGGTATCCCTACCCATTCCTCCCACCCCATCGCGATAATACCATGTGGCTCTAGGTTGAAAAATACCACCCGCAGAAATATTAAATACTTTTTTCTTACCTAAATACGTACCCGCCATGTAAGGTGTTAACATGGATTCCTTTTCAAAAAACTGATACATCACCAAAGATTGGTATTGTTTGCGATGACCGAAAGGAGAAAAGGTAGCATTCTTACTAATAGCTGGAATAGGAATTCCAGCAGAATTAATAGGAAATGGATCCGTAAACACAAATCGATAATCCCACTTGTTCAATGAGCCTCGATAGTACACGCTCAACTTTCGAGAAAACAAATCCGTTTGATCCACCGTAGCCTGCGCAAAAACCGGTACATCCAGAGTCATAATTGTCCCGATAGAAGGCTGCGAAAACCTACTTAACCCATTCATAATGGTTAAACCACCCCCAATGTGATGCTCCCCCGCTATTCTGGAACCCCAACGTTCCTTACCCCCTGTAGTAAAACGATATTCCGATACAGCGTCGTGAATAAAAAATGCTTGCTTTCGATTTCCTCCAACCGCTGTTGCCGCGTTAAAATTATTCTGTCCCAATTGAAAATACACAAAAACACGTTCACTCAAATTTCCCAAAATCTGAAACCGCGTTCTTCTCAAACCTAAATCAACCCCGTCAGACATTCGTTCCCCCAATAATTCCGAACCCGGATTGTACTGTGCATACCGCAACCAAGTTTGATTTAAACCCGTTACCCTAATTCCCTTTGAATAGGGCTGAACCTGACGTATAATTGGCGTAGGAAGAACGTGATTGCCAGAAGGAATAACATCTCTTGAACCCATACCATTGCTGATCCTACCGTCCAAACAGCCATTAACCGTAGTTAATTGTCTACCAATTTTCGTTGCTTCAAGAGGGTCAACCATTAACCCTACACCCAGAAAACAACC
>CAYUNO010000135.1:0-6440 GCA_964446075.1 uncultured Flavobacteriaceae bacterium
TGGCAGTTGGTGGTACGGCAAAGTACCTAATGGGATTGGGGCATATGTCTATGATCAATACAGGTACTGATATACAGACTTTTGGAAAAGATTCTATTAGAATTAATCAATCAAACATACAAGTTGCTTACTCGGATCCAAAATTTATGGATCGATTTACGAGTGGACTGTTGGGAGGTTCTTTACCTTCTTTAGCTTCCATTCTAGGTGGTGGTTTTGGATTTGATGTTGGTATTTTATTAGAAGGAGGGAATAAAAACAAGGTGGATGGTATTATTGAAAAATGGATTATCCCCGATGTTAATATTAGAGATTATGCTTGGAAAATAGCAGCATCAGTAACTGATATTGGTACTATGAATTACGGACAAGAAATCAGCAGATTTACTGCTTCTAATACTACTCCAGTAACTCTTCCTTTGGATACGGCATTAGCCAAAGCATTTTTAGCCGGTAATACTGCCGGTCTTCAATATTTAGAGCGTTTTGCCGAAAAAAATATGGATTACAAGAAGGAAACAAGTACGTTGCCTTTTGCATTACCCACCATGTTACAAGTTCAAGCGGATTTTAGATTGTTGCCAACCCTATATTTGGGTGTACATTGGCAGCAGTCATTAGTGAGTGCCAAGGCACTTGGTTTTAGAAATCCATCCTCACTGGTGTTAATTCCTAGATTTGAAATGGCATGGTTAGAATGTTCAATGCCGGTATCTTTAACTCAAGATTATAAAAGAGGAGCAGTTGGGGGCTATTTGCGAGTTGGACCGGTATTTATTGGATCCGATAATTTGGTGACTACGGTGTTAACAAATAAAGCCAGAGGGTTTAATTTATACTTCGGCGTAAGTGGTGGAATAAAAAATCCTAAGCGTACAGCTAGAGGATAGAATTTCAATTAGCCTTTTGATTAATTGAATAGGCGAGCAGCTTAATAAAACTGAGTTTTATTATTAGAATATACAAATAGATACCAACTATTCGAATCGAGTGATTCTTGCACCCAGAGCATTCAATCGTTCGTCAATGCGTTCATAACCGCGGTCGATTTGCTCAATATTCTTGATTGTACTTTTACCTTTGGCACTCATGGCTGCAATTAACAAAGCCACCCCGGCACGGATGTCCGGTGAACTCATGGTAATTCCTTTTAGTCTTGTACGGCGATCCAATCCAATAACGGTGGCTCTGTGCGGGTCACACAAGATAATTTGCGCTCCCATATCAATTAGATTGTCTACGAAAAATAAACGGCTTTCAAACATCTTTTGATGGATTAAAACCGTTCCTCGAGCTTGAGTGGCAGTAACTAATGCAATGGAAATCAAATCCGGTGTAAAACCAGGCCAAATTTGATCGGCTATGGTTAATATCGAACCATCAATGAATGTGTCGATTTCGTAATGATCTTGAGCTGGAATGTGGATGTCGTCACCTATAATATTTAATTTAATCCCTAGTCTTTGAAAGGTTTTAGGGATAATTCCCAACATGTCTACTCTGCAATTTTTTAATACAATATCGCTTTGAGTAATCGCTGCCATTCCAATGAAACTGCCAATTTCAATCATATCGGGTAAGCATCGATGATTACAACCCGAAAGGGTTTCTACCCCCTCAATGGTTAATTTATTGGAACCAATGCCTGATATTTTAGCTCCCATGCTGTTCAGCATTAAGCATAATTGTTGTAGATATGGTTCACAGGCTGCATTGTAAATTTCGGTTTTACCTTGAGCCATAGAAGCCGCCATAACTAAATTAGCGGTTCCTGTTACGGATGCCTCATCTAACAGCATGCTACAACCCTTTAGTGGTTTTCCAGTAACTTGGTAGAACTGAGTATCGGCTAGATACTCAAAATGAGCACCTAATTGTATAAATCCTTCAAAGTGTGTATCTAGTCTTCGTCTCCCAATTTTATCGCCGCCAGGAGAGGGGATGTATCCTTTACCAAATCGGGTTAACAACGGACCAACAATCATGATAGAACCACGAAGTGCCGCTCCCATTTTCTTGAATTCAGCGCTGTTTAAAAAATCTAAATCAACGGCATCTGCTTGAAAGGTGTAATGACCTCTTTCGATTCGATTGGCTTTAACCCCTAATTTTCCTAATAATTCAATGAGTTTGAGAACGTCTCTGATTTCGGGGATATTGGTAATGGTAACCACTTCATCTGTAAGTAATACAGCACAGATAATTTGTAGCGCTTCGTTTTTTGCACCTTGAGGGGTTAACTCACCGTTCAAAGAAAATCCACCTTCTATTTCAAAATAAGCCATTGTTATAAATTAAAATCTACGGTAATTCTTTCCGTTTCGATTATTGTTATTGCGGTTGTTTTTATTGTTTTTGTTGTTGCGTTGAAAGTGGTTTTTCTTACCTTGTTGCCAATTTTTATTTGGTTGTGCTAATTGCGTATCTGCACTAACAGTAATTTCCTCTCCGCTTAACTGCAATTTCCCCTTGGATAAGGTCATTAAATGATCGGCAATTACCTCGTTACTTAAATTTTCATTGTTCCATGCTTTACAAGAATTATACATGAACGAGGCTATCATGTTTACTAAATCCTGTCTAAGTTCGGTAGCTTCCATAGACGCGGCTTTATCAATCATCATTTGAAGATTTCTACCATAAAAACGGAATCGAATATTGGCATCGGCATAACCGATGGTATCTGGCTTATTGTTCGTAACATCAATTTGTTTGATGTCGAAAGGACAATCCACATCCAAAGAAAAGTCCGTTAAATGGAGGATATGCGACCACAAAATCTCTTTGTAGTTTGCTTGCTGTTTAATTTCAGGATTGAGAGTAGCCATAATTTGAACCAAATTATGTGTCCATGTGGTGCGTTGAGCCTTATCCGGTAGTTGCTGGATATGCTGAATGTACTCTTGTACATGCCTGCCGTATTCAGACAAATCTAATGAAGTTCTCTGGGTGTTATAATCCTCTTGTAAAGTGAGCATCGTATTGCGAAAATACCAACAAAATCAATAGTTTTAAATAAAACTTTCCACCATTCAAATTGTTGTATTTTAAATTAGTTTAAACTATGAAAACGCAAATAATTCAAGGACTGATTCAGTATTCTTTGGAAAATGAAAAATCACCTGCAAACGTATTTCAATTATCGAAGTTTTTAACCATTTCAGAGCAGGAGTTTTATCAGCATTTTAGTTCAATTGAGGCAGCAGAAGAAGCTGTATTAACTCATTATTGGATGGATGCGTTTCAAACATTAACTTCAGATAGTACCTTTTTAGGATTTACCTTAAAAGAGAAATTGATATCCATACACTTTGGTTGGATTGAGAAGTTGTTGTCTATTCGGAGTTATTTGCAATGGAAAATGAAGGATTGGAAAAATCCTATGTCAAGTTTAACCATACTTAAATCATTAAGATCTCAAGTATTAAGTGATTTGGAATCATTGTTTAAGATGGCCCAACAGAATAATGAGATTCCCGATAGAAAGTTCTTAGATAAAATTTCAAACGAAGCCGTTTGGCTAAATACCGCGTTCATTTTACATTTCTGGTTAAATGATTCTAGTAGGGAATTTGAAAAAACTGATGCTTGTATCGAAAAATCAATTGGGTTAACCATGGATTTAATCGGCAGAAACACATTAGATCAAGCTATCGATTTTGGTAAATTCTTATTCCAACAATCCAAATGACCACACCCACCCAAGATAAAATTCCCACCAGCAAAGTAGAACGCGCATTGAAATTAGTGGGCACTGGCGCAAAAATTGGTACCAATTACCTGAAATATTACACAAAAAAAACGCTATCAGGAGTAGATAATAAAGAGGAATTACACAACAATAACGCGGAAGATATTTATCAATCATTAAGCCAATTGAAAGGCAGTGCCTTGAAAGTTGCGCAAATGCTTAGCATGGATAAAAATCTATTGCCAAGAGCCTACACGCAACAATTTGCCATGAGCCAGTATTCGGCACCGCCAATGTCGGCCCCACTCGTTATTCGTACGTTTCAACGATCAAATGGCCAATCACCTCAACAAGTTTTTGATGAGTTTTCGTTACAAAGCAGTGCAGCTGCCAGTATCGGACAAGTTCACAAAGCAAGAAAAGGGAATCAATGGTTAGCGGTTAAAATTCAATATCCAGGTATTGCAGATTCCATACAAAGCGATCTAAAACTAGTGAAACCAATGGCCAATGCAATGTTTGGTTTGAGCGAAAAGGAAATGCAGAAGTATTTCCAAGAAGTAGAAGAAAAGTTGTTAGAAGAAACCAATTACGAATTGGAATTGCAGCGATCCAATGAAATGTCTAGTCGATGCAGTCATTTGCCAAACTTAGTTTTTCCCAAGTACTATTCTGAGTATAGTTCTTCCAAGGTATTGGTGATGGATTGGATGGAAGGCTTGCACCTGAAAGAGTTTTTAGATACGAATCCAAGTCAGGAAATCAAAAATACGATTGCCCAAGCTTTATGGGATTTTTACGAATTTCAATTGCACCATTTGAAAGCCATTCATGCCGATCCTCATCCAGGAAATTTCTTGTTTCAGCCAGATGGAAGAGTAGGAATTATCGATTTTGGATGCATAAAGGAGGTGCCGGAAGATTTTTATTTGCATTATTTTCCGTTGCTAATACCAGCAATTAGAGAAAATGAGAAGGTGGTAAATACTTTGATGTCGAACATAGAAATCGTTTTTCCTGCCGATTCCACGGAAATTCGCAAAGAATTAACGGAGGCATTTTTAGAAATGACGGCGCTTTTGAGTAGGCCTTTTGAATCACCAACCTTCCATTTTACAACGGAGTTTATTGATTCTATTTATGCTAAAGGAGAGGAGATATATCAGATCCCAGAGGTGAAAAAGCCCACTCAACCAAGGGGCAGTAAACATGCTTTGTATGTTAACAGAACCTATTTTGGTATTTATTCCATGATGGCCGATTTAAATGCCAATATCAACACCGCTCCAAAAGAATGGGCGAATGAATTACGAGCCTACTGGAAATGTTAAATTGATGCAATTCTCAGTGAGTGTTACAATGTAACATTCACTGAGAATAATATGGATCGTGCATCCGAAGGCATTAGTCCGGGACCTGGATATCCACCTGCTCTACGCGTGAAATATCGCTGATCGGTTAAATTGTTCACTGTGGCTTTGAATCGAATCGATTTATTAAACTGGTACGTTGCATTTAGATCCCAGATTGAATAGGCTGGAATCATTCCATTTTGACCATTACTGCTAGCTACCACTGTGTTCTGCGCATCAGTAAAAACATCGCTTACATAATTGTACTGAACGCCAATTTTTATATGCCTGTCCATCTGCTTCATGCTGTTGATTAATACAGAACTTCCTGCACGGATAATCCACTCCGGAGCATTTTCTACGCGATTATCCTTTAAACTGGAGGCAACCATTTTCCCGTCACTACCTTTAACACTGATTAAAAAGTCTTGATATCTTGCATCGTTATAAGCGGCGGATACAAAAACAGGGAAGTAGAATTTAGAATTTTTCTTTGCTCTTCGTATCACATCGGCATCAATAACTAATTCAGCACCTTTACTTACGCTACTTCCTACATTTGTTTTTAATGTATACGATTTGCCTTGATCATCGTACTGGGTCAGTCTTCCTGGTCTGTTGTTGTACTGCAACCAATAAACGCTTCCGTCAACATAAAGCCAATTGCCAAATCTTCCGCGTACACCCAAGTCGCTGTTTATGCCAGTTGCATCTTTCATGTTTGCATCTACCACTTCGATTCCGGGTGTAGCTTGCATATCAGAAAATAAAATGGGTCTGTAGGCTTGAGTAATATTCCCATACATTTCCAATCCATTTTTGAAATGGTATTCAGAAGCAATACCACCAATAAAGAAACTGCGATTAATAGGAGCAGAAACAACATTTATTGCCTCGCCAGCACTGTTAAAACTCAATCTACCGGTTACTTCCGATTGAATGTTTTCTGTTCTAATTCCAGGTATAAGGGTAAATTTATTTCCGATTCGAATTACCTGTTCAGCGAACCATGCGTAATTCATGGTGTTAAATTGTAATTCGGTTGGAAATAGCGCTACTTGATTTTCAAAATTGGCATCGGTTCCCACGGATCCTGTTCCTTTTTGGAAGCGTTGAGTTTCGCTGTTAAAGGCTCTAAATCCTGTACTTAATGTCTGTTTAGAACCAGCAATTGTATAATTAATTAAATACGATGCCTCAATTCCCAAGTTCTTATACTTGTCGATAGCCAAGTCTCTAGGATTATAGGTGTTTGTTAATTTGTTAATCGTATCCTTGGTTGTAATACCTTGCATAAAACCAACACTGCTTCTCACTGCTTGCATTCCAAAAGCTTGTAATTGAAGACGTTGATTTTTATTGATTTCCAGTAAGTATTTTAGGTTTCCCGTTTGCCA
>CAYUNO010000136.1:0-6419 GCA_964446075.1 uncultured Flavobacteriaceae bacterium
AACCAAATTCCAGCGACCGTTTGGAATTGGTGTTCGCAGACCGTATCAAGGAATACGGTGCGTATAAAATACGTACTATGTTTTCCAAGAATCAGGTATTGGCTACGGTAATTGCTTCAGTAATTGCTTTAACGGCAGCAGGTTTACCTGTATTATTAAACAATGCGGAGGAAGTTGAAGAGGAACGCGTAATTGTAACAACTTCGGTAGACGACATCAAAGAGCCGGAAGACGAAAAAGAGGAAGAAAAAGAACCACCCAAAATCGAGGAACCTGTTCTTACTACTCAAGCCTACGTTGTTCCAGATATCAACCCTAACGCAACGGAAGATGATAATTTAAATCCTCCCGATGCGGTTAATGTTGTTGGTGCCCAAGACCAAATTGGTTCCGATGAATTAATCCTACCGGATGATGATATCGTGGATAATAGCGGCGGAACTGGAGAAAATAAGGGACCTTCTGAAGTGAAAATCAAAGCTCAGTTTCCTGGTGGCGATGAGAAGTTCAAGGAATTTGTAGTAAATAACTTCCAGTACCCAATTCGTTGTCAAGATGACGGGATTAACGGATACGTAATGTTGCGATTTGTAGTGGACGAAGTGGGCCGCGTATCACGTGTGTCGGCGGTTGAAGAAACCCCAAGTTGTCCTGAGTTTACTACTGAAGCAATTCGCGTATTGAAGAAATCGCCAAGATGGATTCCCGGTAACAATAACGGGGTAATGATGAAATCTTGGAGGGAAATTCCAATTAAACTAAACATTACAGATCCATAGCGGTTTCTAATAAACCATTTTGAAATGATATTTCAGCAAAAGGGTTACCCATAGGTAGCCCTTTTTGTTTTCGCATCTTTGAACAATTGCGTGTAAATTTGATCGCTGTAATCATTGTATGTCTGGGGTAGAAGAAAAAATAGATTTACTTTCAATCGCTAATTTTCAAATTAGCACCCCCGAGAACAAGCAATTAGTATTGATTCCCCAGTTGTCTGTAAAACCGGGTGAAATCCATGCCATCATCGGTGAAAGTGGAAGTGGGAAATCATTAACTTTATTATCAATCATTGGATTGCTCAATCCTAAATTAGTACAATCAGGAACAATATTGTTTGACGAGCATACCAACGTATTGAACTTAGCGGAAAAAGAGTGGTTGACATTGAGAGGAAAAGCCATTGGAATGGTATTTCAAGAGCCCATGACAGCGCTAAATCCCCAACAGACATGCGGTAAACAACTGATGGAAGCGGCAAAAATACATGGGGCAAGCCAACTAAAAGCACAGGAACTTATTTCAGCTAAATTTCTGGATTTAGGATTACAATCACTGCAAGACAGAATACTGGAATCGTATCCCCATCAATTAAGTGGAGGACAACGGCAGCGAGTTATGATTGCAATCGCTTGTTTGCATAATCCGCCGTTAATTTTAGCCGATGAACCAACCACAGCATTGGATAGTGTGTCTCGAAAAGCCGTTATGGACGATTTGTACAGGCTTTGTAAAAAACAAGGCTCGGCATTGCTTTGGGTAAGCCATGAATTGGATTTGGTGGCAGCATATGCGGATTCGGTTACCGTGTTAAGAAAAGGAGAATTGTTGGATCAGGGAATGAAACAGGACGTGTTAGGTTTTAGTCAATATGAGATGGATTCAGTAATGGTTGAAAATGCTAATCCCAGAAACCAATACGTAAAAGAACTACTATCAGCCTTGCCAAAGGATAAACCTGCATTACGGAACCAAGATTTCTCGATGGTTTCAAAAGTTTTGACGATTAAAGATATAGTAAAGATTTATCCTAATAAACGAAGTTCTAATTTCCGTGCACTGAATTCTGTGAGTATAGATTTGCATTCTGGAGAAACTACCGCCTTAGTTGGTTTGAGTGGATCAGGTAAATCTACCTTGGCCAAGATTTTGGTAGGGTTAGAGAAAATTACGCAGGGAGAAATTTGGTTAAATGGTAAAAAATTGCCAAAAAATCCTCCAACAGGAATTCAGATGGTTTTTCAGGATCCATACAGTTCCTTGAATCCCAATCAAACAGCGCGTATGGCATTGGTTGAGATCTTTAAGCAAGTATGCAAACAGAATGCCTTGGAAGCCGAATTATCGGCCAAGAAAGCCATGGAAGAAGTTGGTTTATCCGAACAGTTATTAGAATCTTGGCCCCATGAATTGAGTGGTGGACAACGACAGCGATTGTGCATCGCCAAGGCGTTAGCCACTCAACCGCAAGTGTTGATTTTGGACGAGGCCGTAGCGGCATTAGATCCTATCGTACAAAAACAAGTATTAGAATTATTGGTCCAATTACAAAATCAACGAGGTATTGCTTATTTATTCATTACCCACAACTTGCATGTAGCGAGAAATATCGCTCATAAAATTGTTTATTTAGAAAATGGGGAGTTCAGGGCGTTGCCTCGAGATTGGGATGTAGTTTGAGTATTTAGTTTCGGATAGTTTTGTCTATAATAACGTGAAAAATCGTTTTTGTAAACTTTATTGAACATTCGGCTTTATGGTGGACGAAGTGGTTTAATATCAAGCGGTATTTGAATTAATATTGTCTTTATTCAAACTACATGAGAAAAATTTGGTTTTATATATTGGCTTCGGGATTGGTTTTGAGTTGCAGTGCTCAACTTTCTGCTCAAACTAATACATCGAAAAATCCCGATCCATCGGCAAATAACGTTTCTCCTATTTTAAATCATACAGTAAAAAAAGGAGAGACGTATTACAGTTTGTCCAAGCAGTATAAAACTACGGTTAAAGCATTACAAGAATTGAATCCTGATTTTCCGGTGTTGAAAACGGGGGCGGTGATTAAAGTTAAGCCGGCTACGAGCAATGTCGATGGCAAAGTTCCAATCGAAGGGGCACCCACGAGTACAACAACCAACACACAATCCAACGCATCATCATCCAATGTTGTGGGTAATGGAAGTGTAGGTACAACAGGTAGTTCTGCTAGTGTAGGGGGCAGTAGTTCCACGGTAATTACTCAATCCACCAACATCTCAAGTACTACAATAGGTAAAACAGGAAATGGCAATAGTCCTGCTGTAAAAAATGGTAATTCCAATTCTGTTTCAAGTGCAACAGCTATCAGCAAATCGACAAGTGCCCAAGATTCGATTAAACGAATAAAGGAAGCAGCACGAGTTGAAAGAACTAATTTGTTGCTGGCTAGTGATTTAGATAAAGCTGCAGTAGTTGTAACTGTTTTGTCGGGTGAAACATTATACAGTCTCAGTAAGAAATATGGAATATCGGTTGATAGGATTAAAAATTTAAACGATTTAGAGTCCGATAATCTTCAAGTGGGTCAGGTGTTGGTATTGCCTCCGGAAGCGAGAAAAAATACTACAATAACCTCTGGGAATGGATTGAATTCGTCGGGGGGTACCGATGCTAATTCAGTAAATACTCAAAATTTAGCAACATCGGCTGTTGATACTAAATCAAATAACAGCGATTTGCAATCGCAAACTCAACAAGTTGAAGATAAGCCGGTGATTATACCTAACAATGCTATCGCTCCCAATCCAGTGATTTTATCGCAAAAAGACAGCGTAGCGAATGTGCAAAATGGTAAAACTGCAACTTCTTCTTCGACTACAGTAAAGAACACGGATGGAAACAAACGAGATGCCGGTGGAATGCCTGAATTGGGTGCCAAGAAAAAAATAGCGCTAAAGGAGTACGAAAAGAATGTGAAAGTATCGGTAGGTCAAACGGGAATGGACCCTGAAAGACATTGGGTATTAGCCAATAATCATAAAAATGGGGAAGTAGTAGCATTAGTGAATCCAGATACAAAAACGATTGTTTGGTGTGTGGTAATGGGTCCGGCAAAAGGCAAACCGGATTCTGAAATTATTATTAGCGAATCGCTCTCTCGTAAATTGAATGTAGATACAAAAAAGTCGAAACTTATTTTTAGATACGCGGCACCTTGATGCTGGCCTGTGTTCGTTACTGAGTTATTATATATTTTAATTCCCTTTTTTTGAAATCAAGTACCCAGTTCAAACAAATAAATGCCATTGGTGAAGTGCTATGGGAAAATACCTTATGGATTTCCATCGCTTGTTTGAACTTTTCAACGGCCTTGTCTTCAATATTCTTTGGACTATTTGCCATTCAATTATTTTTTAAGAAAAAAGCAACGGCACCAAGCAATTCGCGGAACTATAGATGGTTTGGTGGGATGGGTTTATTGGTGTTTCTAGTTGTTATGAGTGTTTCCGCTTTAAAAGGAAGTTCTTTTCAATCCATATTAAGTTATGCCCAGATAAAATTGCCCTTGTTGATTATGTTATTAGCCATGGTCTTGAAAAGGCAGTTCCCCATTAGAAACTCCAGCAGTTGGTGGTTTTATTTGTTGCCTCATTGTTGGATTGTAGTAGCATCGTGTATTCATTATTGGCAACATTGGCAATTTTACAGTCTGATGGTGTTAGAAAGTAAGCCCATTCCTATGTTTACTCAGGTGTATCATATTGAATATGGAGCCTTGGTGGCATTAGCTGTTTTAATGTTTGTTGATGATTACTTTTCGAAGCGAATTGAATCTAGGGATATAGGTTGGGCTATGTTGGTGGTGGGATTAACGGTGGTTGGATTGCATGTATTGGCTCTTCGTACGGGTTTGATTTTGTTGTATTTGGGATTTTTGATGGGAATATGGAACTATGCAAAATCAACGAATCTAAGTAGGGCAAAGGTGTTGAAATTAGTGTCGATTAAGTTGGTGGTGTTAACAGCCGCTATAACATTGTTGCCAAGTGTTCGACACCGGATCATCAATACGGTAGAGGATGTTTCAGTTATTTTGAACGGTGGAGATACCAATCATCGTTCGATGGGACAACGAGTAGAAGCATGGACAGCGGCAATAAGCGTTATTAAAAGTAATCCGTTTGGAGTGGGCGTTGAGGGTGAATTTGCGGCCATGATGAAAGGGTATGATGATTCTCATTCCCAATTGGCAATACAACATCGTATAGGAATTCACAATCAATGGCTCCAAATAGCCGTACAAGGAGGATGGATTGCTTTGCTTTTAGCGCTAAGTTGGTTACTGAGTGGAGTTTTAAAATTGCCTTCCGGCAAATGGCTAATTTTGTTGATAGTCGGTTTTATGGTGGAAAGTTTCCTGGAAAGACAGTCGGGAATCCTAATAAGTGTATTAACTTTGCTCCCATTGGTTCAGGATCCAAAAGAAAACAACCTTGAGGAAGAAAAAAACCGATAAACTCGTACTATTTTATTTAAATTGTTTGTATTAATAAATTCATTTAACTATATTTGCAACCCCAAAAATTATGTCTCGCGTTTGTGATTTAACCGGTAAAAAAGCGATGAAGGGTAACAACGTTTCCCATTCTAACAAGAAGACGAAGCGTAGATTTTATCCTAATCTTCAGACTAAAAAGTTCTATATCCCTGAAACTGGGGAATGGATTACATTGAAGGTTGCTACATCCACCATCAAGACTATCGATAAGAAGGGCATTTCCTCTTGCATCAACAATTTGTTCAAGAAAGGTAAGATTTAATCATGGCAAAAAAAGGTAATCGCGTTCAAGTAATCTTAGAATGCACAGAGCAAAAAGGTAGCGGTGTTGCTGGAATGAGCAGATATATCACCACAAAAAATAAGAAAAATACACCCGAGCGTATTGAGTTGAAGAAATACAACCCTTATATGCGCAAGGTAACCACTCATAAGGAGATTAAATAATGGCTAAGAAGGTAGTTGCAACCCTGAAAAAAGAAGGTGCCGGTAACGAATACGTTAAGGCAATCAAAGTTGTTAAGTCAGCCAAAACTGGCGCTTACACATTCAAAGAAGAAATGATGCCTGCAGAAAAGGCTAAAGATTTCTTTGCGAAATAATATTATACGAACTTTACAATACATAGCCCCTTTATGGGGCTATTTTTTTTATCTTTGAACTCAAGTTTTTAAGCGTAGATATTTCATCATCCCCTAAGAAAATTCCATGTTTAGTTGGTTTTCCAAGAATAAATCCAAAGTATCAGAAGGCGAACAGGAACAAACCCGGGTCGCACTAGAAAAAACGCGTACCGGATTGCTGTCTCGTTTGGGCAGATTATTTACAGGTAAACGCAAAGTTGATAATTCCTTTTTGGATGAATTAGAAGAGATTCTATTAACCTCTGATGTTGGAATTGATACCACGGTTGAAATAATTAAGCGATTAGAAAAAAGAGTAGCCAAGGATTCGTATGTTTCCCAAGAGGAATTATTGGAGCTATTAGCTTTGGAGATTTCTGAGTTATTACCAGACATACAGGCACCATTAGCGAACGATTTTCATTTACAACAAGCATCGCTGCCCTATGTTGTATTGGTGGTAGGGGTAAATGGAGTTG
>CAYUNO010000137.1:0-6395 GCA_964446075.1 uncultured Flavobacteriaceae bacterium
ACGTTTTTGTTTAATCACTCATTGTCAAAAAAGTATAAATATAAAAAGGAATTTCCCGCAAATGTGGTTTGGGAGTTTATTAAGTCTAAGCAATTAAATGCACTCCCAAATGATGCTATTTTGGTATTGGAGCAGGATTTTTATTTTAAATCTGCAGAGTTATATCAAGAATTAATTAGAGATCATACAGGAAAAAGAATACATGTATTGAATTATGATAATCAAGTAATTAGTAATATTAAGCGTATTCAATCGCACAAATTACCCTATTTGCCTTCTCGGGTAAATGGGGGATTTAATCAGAATAACGAGATCAATCCGGAGGCAACTATTCGTGTCTTCTGTTTATTTGTAAAAACAGGGAGTGAAATTGAAATTAGTCTTTGTCCGATTTCGTTTTCTCAATTAACAAAAGGGGAACTTAAAAAAGAAGGTGAAATTCTATCCCAAATAAAAATTCCAAATCCTGTACCGGTTATACCTGCAGATTTAGATTAAGTTATAAGTGCTTTAATAACCCACGAATACGATTGGAATTGGTTTGGTAATCGATTTTTTTAAGTTCATATCCATTAAAGTCATCATTTATTGAATCGATAATTTTATATCCCAGAGCAGCATTTAATTCAATTGCAGAGACATTGGATTTATTTACCTTTATCCGCAAACAATCTAATTCAAGTTTATTAAAAGCAAAATCTAACGTTCCCAAGGCAATGGCGATGGGAATCCCACTTCCTTGCCACTTCGGTGATGAAACAAATCCACCGTTTTCGCCAATCATTAATCCATGGGATTCACCGGATAAACTGGGAATAATATGTACATGCGAGAAACCTACCCATTCCCCTCGATAGCGATGAACAAAATAAAATTGGCTTGTTGAATCTATGTTTTTAAACCACTTTTCTTGTTGCACTTCCGAGATTTTTTCCCTGTATTCCATTTGCTGATTAACAAAGTCTGAATTTCTCCATTCTCTAACCATTTGTATGTGATGGTGTTGAAGTGGTATAGTCTCAAATTTATTGCTGCTATCTATCCATTCTACTGTAAAATCTCGATTCGGTAATAATCGCTGTTTCACCCAATGTAAACGGCTGAAAGGAGAATGCCATAGCCAGATTTTTATCGACATACCAACCAACCGTTTAAGAGTATATCTCGATGCATTGTTTACCTTCTGATGATGGGGAACGGCAACAAATTGAATACGATTTGTGCTAGGAATAATTTGACTATCAATTAGAAAACTCGTTTTTATCGACTTTTTGAAGTACCCTATAGCAGTGGAACGAATCAAACGGAAAGAACTCACTTTGGAATAGTCATAAATCAGTAATTTGGTAAGTGTGCGAATAGCAGTACTTGCGAGATTTCGCCATTTGCTATGTTTGGATTCGGAAAAGTAACCATAAACGATGTCAGACTCTTTTTGCATCGCAATACCCCATAATATCGATATATATTTAGGGTCATGTTGTAAATCATCATCCAATGTCACTAGCCAATCCGTCTCAGAATAATTTAGGCCTACAGCCAATGCAGTGTGTTGACCGCTATTTTTTGTAAGTCGCAGCAAGGTATAGGGTATACTGCCATTGTTTAATTTTTTTTGTGCGATCGTTAGCCCCTCGTCATTACTACCATCGTCTATAATTAACAATTGACAGTGGAAGAGACTATGAATTGCATCACGATGCCAAATTTCCAGGTGATTAATTAATTTCTCTACATGATTAGCCCCTTTGTATAAAGGAATGATAATTGTTAACGAAGACGAAGATTTCATGGAATTTCCATTAAAATATCAAATACAAAAAGGTATTTTATTAGTGTTTAAATATAAGATTTTAAGGAATAGTTGGAAATTCAAGCGTGGCATAATACATAGAAGGGTCTAGTGAAAATACCACTGTCCCCATGGAAAAACCCACACCAAAACCAGACAATAGCACTTTGTCTTGTTTGAGTTCGTTTTTTGTCAAAAAGTCAACCAAAGTTATTGGGATACTTGCCGATGCCGTGTTTCCATAATCGTACAGCGTAGATGGGTATTCTGCGTTGGGTATAGGAAGTCTTTTTGCGATAGCATCGTTTATCAATTTGTTGGCTTGGTGCAATACAACCAAGGAAATATCTTCCGTATTTACTAAGGTTAATAGATCTTTGATATGTTTAGGTACAAATTGAACAGAGTAATTAAATACTTCAATACCATTAAGGCGCATGACTTCTTTATTATCAACGAACTCACTCCGTATGGCAGTATGTCCACTACCCATGGTTTCCAAATTGAAGAAAAACGTTGAATTATTATCCTCGATATTTATATCAAATTCAATTGCAGTAATCGAAACGCCATCAGAAAAAATAGGAATAGAGGTTTTGTCGTTTTGAATTAGTTTGCTGGTAATATCACCACAACATAATAGAGCCCTGCTTTTCCCTTTAATTTGATTTTGTAATAAGCTGAGGGTTTGCTTCAATCCATATACATATCCAGAACAGCCCAAATTAATATCCAAGCAAGCAACGGAAGTTTTTAAGTTAAATGCATTATGCAATAAACAAGATACTGCCGGAATATGCGTTTCTGGGGTTTGGGTTACGCATACAATAGCGTCTATAGAATCAGTATCCCATTGCAATGCATCCAGTGTTTTTGAAATGCCTGTGATGAACAATTCTGTAGTGGTTGTTGATTCCGCAGAAAATGTTCTTCTAAACCGAATTCCAGTATGGGCAACCAAGGATTCTCTATCGCTAACTGGAATAAGTTCCTCATCCAAGTTATCTTGAATACGGTTAGGGATTAGATTAATGATTGATTGGATTTTACCGCCCTGAAATTTGTATATTGGCATTACTTTGATTTAACAAGTGAATACAATTCTGAGAGTGTGTTAAATTTTGCTAAATCCGCAGCAGTTATCATATGCCCAGTTTCTTCGTGCAATCTAGAAACTACTAATAATGAGTTTAATGAAGTCCATGTTGGAATGTTTCGATAACATGTGTCTAAATTAATATTAGTGGAATCTATCATGAGTTCATCTGCTACAATAGATATAAATTCTTGTGCTGTCATAAAATAATAAGCAAATTAATGAGGTAATGATTGAAAAATTGATATTTAAAAAGCATAAATCCAAAACTAGCGAGTTGGATAATTAGGTCAATTTAGTGTCTAATTGGATAATTTACTGCGAATTCTACTTAATGAAACTTGTGAAATTCCAAGGTAAGTAGCAATATGCTTTAACGGAATTTGATTGATAAATTGTGTTTCCTCCAGTAATTCAATATATCGTTCGCTGGCATCCTTGAACTGCAAACTCTCAACGCGTTTTACGGTATTGGCGTATTCGATTTGAACAATTTGTCGAAATAAGCTTTCTAAAAATCGATGTTTGGGGAATAACTCCTGCAACGAGTCCCAACCTATTTTAATGACAGTAGTTTCAATTAGTGCTTGAATGCCTTTTGGAGTTACACAATCATTGAATAAACTATCCGCCCGAATTATCATTTGACCAGAAAATGCAAAATGTTCAGTTACATCTTCATCCCCTTTATAATAAAAAATTCGAGCTATACCTTGTTCTACAAAATATATATTCCTACAAGTGGTATCAGTTGCTTGAATATTACTTCCTTTTGGGTATATCTCCGTTTTTTGAAGCTCAAAAAATGCCCGTATTGCATCATCATCAATGCCATTTATTCGATTCAAATATTGAGATATTGCTTTCACCGTGCTCGATTGTTGCTTACTGGAAGGAAGTTTGAATAATCTATAGTGGAATATTCAAAATAGTTGTGTGGTGCAAATTTCAATAATTTGAAGTGCTTTTCTCTTTTCTAGAAAATCTAATTTGGAATTGTCAGGTTTAAACGTACAATTCAATTTAGTTAGCGTCTAAAATGGAATCCCATAATCCTGCGCGATATTGCAACGATTTAACGGCATATTCTTCAATTTCGTTCCATTTCTTTTCATCGTTTCCACACAATTGTTCAACCATGGCTAATGCTAAATGACTATGATGGTCTCCATCTACTTCAATATGTCGTTCAATATAGTAATGGAAAGTAGACACCTTTTCTGGATGTTCTCTGTGAACATCTTTGAGAATCGACATAAACATATCAGGAATTAAATCTTCTCTACCGAAGGTGAATACAGCAGCCTTAACGTGAGCGGGAGTTGACAATGCTATTTCAAAAGTGAAGGTTAAAAAGGCTTTTATTTTTGGGTGAATGTCTAACGATGGTATAATTTCATTGATTGATTTCCCCTGTCTTAGTGCATCGATTAATGTTAAAATAGGTTTAGTATCGGCACCCATTTGATTCATTGCATTGAGATATAATTCAAAATGTGAGATTCGATTCCCATGTTCATCCACATCGGATTCTTCTCCTAAAACGATTTCGTTGATTAAGAATCGCGTATCAGCCGTACCAACCGGAATCCAAGGAATATCAACACAAGTAAGATCCTTTTGTAGTGATTTTAATAAACTCATAAAGTCCCAAACTGCATATACATGATGTTCAGAAAACTTCTTAAGCCCCTCTAAATTCTCAATTTGCTTGTAAACCGGATGAGAAAGTAACAATTGTCTTTCTTTTTCGATGCGATGTTGTAAAGTGATTATATAGGGATTTTGAGTCATAAAATTGAATGCAAAACTAACACTCGGTAGTTTAACTCTGTTTTAACTTTGGTAAATTTTCAACAAACATTTTTTTTGTTGCATATTTTGCATAAACACATCCTTTTCAGAAAATAAATTATTTTTATTGCAATTTCTTGGATTTTAATCCTCACCTTTGTTGTGTGGACGTTATATAAAACCACAAAAGTATTTAGAATGAAGATTTATTTAGGAAATTTAGATTTCCGCATCACCGAACAACAGATTAGTCAATTGTTTGACGAGTATTCAAGTTTTTCATCTGTAAAGATGATCAACGACCGCGAAACAGGCAGATTCAAAGGTTTTGCCTTTGCAGAAGTTGAAGATCAAGCCGAAGCCGAAGCAGCCATCGCTAAATTGCATGGTTCTGAGGTAAATGGCAGATCAATTGTTGCTAATGAAGCTCGTCCTCAACCCGAAAGAAGAAACAATTTTTCAAGTCGTTACTAAGACCCCGATTTGAAATTCTTAACAGAATCGTTTTCGATTCATTTCATTTTGGGATATCTAGTCAGAAGAAGGCCAACCCATGAGGTTGGCTTTCTTTGTTTATCGCCCTACAATTACTTAAATCACCCTAAAACCAAGCATGGCAAACGAAACATTCAATAAAAAAGACCGAGAAAAAAAGAAACGCATCAAACAGCGAGAAAAATTAGAAAAGAAAAGTATGCGCAAAGCAAACAGCACTAAAGGCAAAAGCCTGGATGAAATGTTAGTTTTTGTTGATGCTGAAGGAAATTTAACCAATACACCTCCCGATGAGCTTTGGGTTAGAGATTTAAATTTAGATATAAAAGCCGAAGTAGTTGCTTCAGCTGTAAAGCCTACAAAGAGAGTTCAAGAAGTAAGAGAGCGGAGAAAAGGCAAACTTTCTTTCTTTGATGAGAAGAAAGGATATGGGTTTATTGCAGATAATGAAAGCGGTCAGAGTGTTTTTGTTCATAAAACTCAATGTAAAACTCCAGTTTTTCAGGGGGATACCTTGTACTTTGAATTAGAAAAGAACATGAAAGGTTCTTTTGCAATGAACGTAGATAAATCCAATTGATATGCACAAAGTCCATATCTATGGACTATTTTTGCATTAAAATATCATGGATCCAATTTGTACTCAATGTAATTGCGATTATCCTTACCCAACCGGTTTGCTGTGGATGTGTCCAGAATGTGGTAATGAGTGGAATCCAGAGGATGTTCTTTTAGAAAATCAAACCCTTAATTTTATAGTTAAAGATTCTAATGGGAATGTACTGAAAGATGGGGATTCTGTAACGATAATAAAAGATTTACCAGTTAAAGGTGCATCTAAGTCGATTAAAGTTGGTACAAAAGTCACCAATATCCGATTGGTTGACAGCGATCATAATATCGATTGTAAGGTACCTGGATTTGGCGCAATGGCTTTAAAAAGCGAATTTGTTAAAAAAGTTAATGATTAATCATCTTCATTCCATAAGTATAATGTAAATTTCAAATTGGGGTTCGGAAAATAGTTGTAACGTTAAAATCCAGAATCTTTAGGTAAAATATCAGCAGACCAATTCAACGAATTGGTCTGTTTTTTTTAGCAAAATTCTATATATTTGTTTTTCATGGTTTTATAATTGGTTTATAGAATCTTATTGTCCTTGTCCAATACTACTTTTTTACACTCCTATTTACACTTTATTGAGGATAATTTGTAGG
>CAYUNO010000138.1:0-6365 GCA_964446075.1 uncultured Flavobacteriaceae bacterium
AACCTTATAAACCCCCACAGTAGAGTCAAAATTGGGAATGACTTTAGATAATTGAATTTTATGAATACTGATAACGTTGTTAGTGTCAGCGTTATTTGTTGAATGATTGATTTTATCTTTTCTGCAAGAAGTTAGTCCAGAAAATACTGCAAATGTGGCTAGTAATAAAAAGTATAGTTTAACGAATTTCATAGAATCAGGAAGTTGTTATTACGTATGGATAGACGTTATTAAATAATTACTTGTTGTCTAATATCCTGTGCGATATGCAAAAAATCCTATTTTAATTTCATCTTGAAATGGGGGATACCCGCTTCGAAGAAGCGTTCGCCTTCGGCTTTAAATCCGTGTTTCTCGTAAAACGGCATAGCATGTTCTTGAGCATGCAGATACAATGGGCATTCAGCGGTACCGGCCAGTGGATCAGATTGTTTTACATGTTCGATGGCGGCAGTTAACAGGGCGCTACCGCAGCCGTTGCCTCTAAATTTCTGTAAAACGGCGTAGCGTTCCAATTTATAACCGTTTTCGGTTTTTCTATATCTACAAGTGCCCGCGTTAACCCGGTTATGGGTGCACAAAAAGTGTTTGCTATGGGTTTCATGCTCGTCATACTCTTCATCGGGAGGACATTGCTGTTCAATTACAAAAACTATTCGACGTATTTCAAAAGCTTCAATTAAATCGGGGTTGTTTTCAATCAATTTTACGTGGTTCATCAGAAAAGATTAAATTTGCAGTTGTTATTCATCCAAAAATACAAATATACTCCATGGCGCAATCAAACATTCAATCGCTTTTAGGTGCTCAAGCCGAGTACTTAATGAATCACAATTGTACAACCATTTCGAAAGAGCATATCCACGCTCCGGGATCGGATTTTATTGATAGAATTTTTGCTCAAACTAACCGCAATCCTCAAGTATTACGCAGTTTGCAAGCATTGTACGGTCATGGTAGATTGGCCAATACTGGTTATGTTAGCATTTTGCCTGTGGATCAAGGAATTGAGCACAGTGCGGGAGCTTCGTTTGCGCCTAATCCAATTTATTTCGATTCTGAGAATATTATCAAATTAGCTATTGAAGGTGGCTGTAATGCGGTAGCTTCTACCTATGGTGTTTTGGCGATGCACAGCAGAAAGTATGCACACAAGATTCCATTTATCGTAAAAATCAACCATAACGAGTTTCTATCGTATCCCAATAAATTCGACCAAATCATGTTCGGATCCGTGGAAGACGCTTGGAATTTGGGTGCTACTGCCGTTGGTGCAACTATTTATTTTGGTTCGCCTGAAAGCGGAAGACAAATTGTTGAAGTTGCACAAGCATTTGAGCGTGCTCACGAGTTGGGTATGGCTACGATTTTGTGGTGCTACACCCGTAATAATGGCTTTAAAGTTGATGGCGTTGACTATCATGCATCGGCCGATTTAACTGCTCAGGCAAATCATTTAGGTGTAACCATCCAGGCCGATATTATTAAGCAAAAATTGCCAACCAATAATGGGGGGTATTTGGCTACTAAACATGGTAAAACCCACGCAAAAGTATATTCCGAACTTACATCGGAGCATCCTATTGATTTAACTCGTTATCAAGTAGCTAATTGCTACATGGGAAGAGCCGGTTTGATCAATTCTGGTGGAGAGAGTAAGGGTCAGGGAGATATCGAGGAAGCGGTTTATACGGCCGTTGTTAACAAACGTGCTGGAGGTTCTGGGTTGATTTTGGGTAGAAAAGCATTCCAAAAGCCGATGAACGAAGGCGTAGCTTTGTTGAATTCTGTACAAGACGTTTATTTGGATAATAGCATCACATTAGCGTAATTGGCAGGTTCTTAGGGGCGGGTAACTGCTCTCAATGTAAACACTATGAATTTTGAATTCGAAGACGAGGACGAATTAAACGGCGGAGACGGCACCAAGTGGTATAAACGTACTTGGAGCGGTATTTTTACTAAGACCGAGGAGAAGAAAGCTACTCCGGATGGTTTGTGGGAAAAGTGCAAGCGCTGCAAAGAAGTGGCTCCAACCAAGGATTGGATTTCCAATCGATACGTTTGTCCATCGTGCAATTATCACGAGAAAATTGGGTCTGCAGAATATTTCGATATTTTGTTTGATGGTGGGGAGTATACGGAGATAAACGCAAGTATGTCGTCTGGAGACCCCTTAAACTTCACAGACACCGCTCCATACGTAGATCGTATTGTGGTAGCACAGAAGAAAACGGGTTTAAAGGATGCATTGCGCACGGCCCACGGTAATATTAATGGGATGCCGTTGATGGTTGCCTGCATGGATTTCAATTTTATTGGCGGTTCCATGGGTAGTGTGGTAGGGGAGAAGATTGCTCGGGCTATTGATTACTGTTTGCAGACGAAGACTCCGTTTTTAATGATCAGCAAATCGGGTGGCGCGAGGATGATGGAAGCTGCGTTTTCGTTGATGCAAATGGCAAAGACTAGTGCTAAATTAGCGTTGTTGAATAAGGCGGGGGTGCCGTATATTTCGTTGATGACCAATCCTACAACGGGAGGGGTTACGGCGTCCTATGCGATGCTGGGCGATTTTAACATTGCGGAGCCGGAGGCGTTGATTGGATTTGCTGGACCTCGGGTTATTAAGGAGACCATTGGTAAAGATTTGCCGAAGGGTTTCCAGAGCTCGGAGTTTTTGGTGGAGCACGGCTTTTTAGATTTTATCGTAACTAGAAAAGAATTAAAAAATAAACTTTCACAACTTCTTTCCATCATTTGGAAAAAATAAATAAAACATCCATCTATGAATTTCCCAGATAATTTAAAGTACACCAAGGACCACGAGTGGGTATTGGTTGAAGGCGACGTTGCCACTATTGGCGTTACTGATTTTGCTCAACACGAGTTGGGTGATATCGTTTTTGTTGACATTTCTACTCAAGGCGAAACATTAAATGCACACGATGTATTTGGTACCGTTGAGGCGGTTAAAACGGTGAGTGATTTGTACATGCCAGTGAGTGGAGAAATTACCGAAGTAAACGGTGATTTAGAAGGTGCTCCAGAATCGGTGAACAGCGATCCTTACGGAAGCGGTTGGATGGTAAAGGTTAAAATGACCAATCCTTCCGAAGTTGACGGTTTGATGAGCGCTGCCGATTATTCTGCAATGGTGGGATAATAGGTATTCGATTATGCTGTGTTAACAGTATAGTTGAGTGTTAAACAAGCGAAACTACGGTTTTTTCCAGGTGCCGGGGTCGTAAATACCATCCACATAGTTTTCTATGATTTTGACGGTTTTTGCGAACTGAGATCCGGAAAAAACCATAACCGAATCCGAATTTTTAGAATCGGGTATGCCAAAAAGGGTGTACCCGATTTTTTGTTTGTATTGGGTTAGGTAGGAGGAGGCGAGGGGCATATAGCTCCAGTGCCAAGGTTCGGGTTGGTAGCCGGTGGATCTTCCGGTGGTACGGGGGGAGTAGACTTCGGCGAAGCCGAAGTTTTGGGCATTTGCACGGAGCCAGGCGAGTTCTTTTGCACCCTTGGCGGTGTTGAAATAAGCGGGTTCTAGGGAGTTGATGTCTATATCAGTGCCCCAATGGTGTCGGCTGCTGCCGGGCATGGAGCTATACCGAAGGATATGCTCCACGGCATCCACTCCGTGGATGCCCCGGGATTGCAACTTGTTCCATTTATTTACCCAGATTGTCTTCTGTTGTTCAAAGGTCCTTCTGCCAGAGATAATTGTTAATGCAATCCCGGCCCCGGCTGCCGCCCTGCGCATCTTGCCAAACGCTTCAATTACCTCTGGTTGTAACTCCATTGCTTTACTGCAAAATTCTACCGGCACCGTATTAAATCCCACACCGCTGTTGGATTTGTTATTCCTCCCCGTAAGAAAATATATATCAACATCCCCCTGCGCCGCATTGCTCCCCTGAACCATAGATCGAGCACCATACTTCACTGAACCACCATCCCTCAATTCCGCCGCGCCGCCACCCGGCTGACCAAATCTAACAACCTCTGTTTTGTCCCATCCGTGATGACCCCCGCTTGAACTTAAAACCACCCAAACTCCGCCCATTCCCACCATCAAAAGCAATCCCCATCCCCAATACAACGCGCTAAAAACAAACGCATTTCCTCGTTTTTCCTCCGCACTCATAGACCCTTTTCTTTGCATATCCAAGTATAATTCAAAATGCGAAATTATCGTCAACTTATACCCCAAATTACGACTTTTAGAAATAAAAATTGTATTTTAACAACGTATGCAGAATAGCCTGTTGTTGATACTCTCCATTTTGGTTTTAATCAGCTATCTCTTCGAGGTAATATCGCCCAGAACCAAAATTCCCTCGGTTTTGCTAGTGCTATTGCTGGGAATTAGCATAAAACAATTACTGATTTATTTAGCAATCCCCGCCCCAACCTTAGATCATGTATTGCCCTTGCTCGGTACCATCGGACTGATATTAATAGTATTTGAAGGAGCGCTGGAATTGCCCGTAGACAGAACCAACGTGCCGATGATTCGCAAATCCGTGTTGTCCTCACTTATCAGTCTAATTCTTACCTCCGCCTGCATCGCTTTCTTCTTCAAAATTGCCTTCGCCGCCAGCTTGCAACAAGGTATGCTATACGCTATCGCCTTGTCCGTAATCTCAAGCGCTATCGCCGTGCCTACCGCTCGTTTATTTTCCAAGGAACAATCCAGTTTTATTGTTTTTGAAAGCAGCTTTAGCGACATCATTGGCGTACTATTGTTTAATTTTTTTCTGTTAAATGAGAAAATTACCCCTATGTCTGGTGTCAATTTTATTTTACAGATTTTTTTCAGTTTAATTATTAGTATTTTAGGGACTGCGGTTTTAGTGTTTTTGCTCAATAATCTGAAACATAAAATTCGATTCATACCCATCATCGCGGTGATGCTCATCATGTATGCCGTGGCCAAACATTTTCACCTTTCGGCCCTGATCCTCGTTTTAGTGATGGGTCTGTTTTTAGCCAATGCAGAGAAATTTGCACAACAATTGAATCGGTTTAAATTGAATCCTCAACGACTCCTTACCGAGGTTAAAAAGCTCGAAGAAATTATTGCCGAACTCACTTTTGTAATCCGCGTTAGTTTCTTTTTGTTATTTGGTTACACCATGAATATAGAAGAGTTGTTTAACCCCAATACCGCCTTGCTTGCATCGGTGGTAGTTATGGCTATCGTGTTTTTTCGCGCACTTTTATTGTGGATTCTCAAATTACCCTGGTTCCCATATTTATTTATCGCACCACGAGGATTAATTACCTTATTGCTTTTTATGTCCGTCCCACTCACTTTGGTAATTCCCCAAATTTCAAAAGGCTTTATTACCCAAGTAGTGGTCATGTCTATTTTAATCATGATGATCTCCACGGTTTTTTCGCCTAAAAAAAATAAATCCCTTGGCAGTTCGTTGCCTGCGGATAACTGATTATTTATTTGGAAATGTGAAATAAATTGCGTATATTATTGTACAATAAAATCCAAGAAAAATTCAATAACGAAAATTAATATTTATAAAAAATAACCATGGTCCCTGCCATTTTTAAAAAAATTAGCATAGCTATATTCAGCATAGTACTACTGGAATCATCTTTATCCGGCCAGGCACAAAGCTCAGCCCAAGAGTTTAATGCCGGATCCCGATTTCAACAAGAATTCAAGCAGTTAGCCGATCCCAATACCGGGAAAATACCCGCAAATATTCGTTACAAAGAATTAACCTATGCCTCCACATTGCCCAAATCGTCGGATGCAATAACCCAACGGAGATCTACTAATTGGAAACACAGAGGCCCTTTTTATATCGGAGGTAGAACTCGAGCCTTGGGTATCGACATTCAAAATCCTCAACGCATCCTCGCAGGTTCCGTTTCAGGTGGGATCTGGCTCAGCGAAGACGGTGGAAAATCATGGAAAACTGTTCAGGAAAAAGATCAATTGAGGTCGGCAACCTGTTTGGTTCAAGACAGTAGACAGGGTAAAGGAAACGTTTGGATCTGTGGTAGCGGCGAAGCCTATGGTCAAAGTGCATCGGCAAGAGGCGCTTATTATCTTGGCGATGGACTCTTTATTTCCTACGATAACGGAAATACGTGGAACCCAATCGAAAGTACTACCTCTGGGAACGCCCATACCTTTAGTATTCACTGGCAGTTGGTGTGGAATCTTGCCTTGGATCCTACCGCATCGGCCAATCAATTGGAAATTTATTCGGCTAATTATCAGAATGTTATGCAGTCATTGGACTCAGGAAGGACTTGGAAGACATGGTTGTCGGGATGCGGCTATTTCACCGATGTGGCCGTAACCTCAAAGGGCATTATTTATG